>NZ_MECT01000561.1:0-19580 GCF_001722145.1 Shigella sp. FC1544 | reverse complement strand
GGCTACGTCGGTGCTAAATCACGTCAGCGCTGGCTGTTTTACGCGTATGACAGGATACGGAGGACGGTTGTGGCGCACGTCTTCGGTGAACGCACTCTGACCACACTGGAGCGTCTTCTGAGCCTGCTGTCGGCCTTTGAGGTCGTGGTATGGATGACGGATGGCTGGCCGCTGTATGAATCACGCCTGAAGGGAAAGCTGCACGTTATCAGCAAGCGTTACACTCAGCGCATTGAGCGACATAATCTGAATCTGAGACAACATCTGGCAAGGCTGGGACGGAAGTCACTGTCGTTCTCAAAATCGGTGGAGCTGCATGACAAGGTCATCGGGCATTATCTGAACATAAAACACTATCAGTAAGTTGGAGTCATTACCTTTCTTTCGACCCTAATATTCGTAAAGAGATGCTCGATATTCCAGAAATGCGTGACGCCCTCCACTTTGTTCTTGAGTTAACGGATATCTATATGCCCAGCGAGGGCGAAGTGTTGCTCTTGTCGCCACATTCGACGCCGGAGCGTGCAATCGCAGGTTTTCTTGAAGAAGGTGTTAAAGAGGTGATTGTGAAGCGCGGCAATCAAGGTGCCAGTTACTACTCCGCGAATGAGCAGTTTCATGTTGAGAGCTATCCGGTGGAAGAAGTTGACCCGACCGGTGCGGGAGACTGCTTTGGTGGCGCGTGGATTGCCTGCCGCCAGCTAGGGTTTGACGTCCATCGAGCGCTGCAATATGCCAATGCCTGCGGTGCGCTGGCGGTAACCAGACGTGGCCCAATGGAGGGAACGTCTCGCCTTGCGGAAATCGAAGCGTTCATCCAGCGCCATGACATGTCCATTCAGGAAGCAGCACAATGAAAAACGAAATTTGGTCGTGGATTGGCGATCTCTCGCAGGTTGCCGGAATTAAACACTATGAGTTACGTAGTGGCAGAGCAAAGGGTACAGAAGCGTTTGATGTCCGTACTGGTGCGGGACTGGCATTTACGGTGGTAAAAGATCGCGCGCTGGATATTGCATGGGCCAGCTACAAGGACACGGCGCTTTCTTTTATCACCCCCAACGGCATTGTCGCCCCCGCTTTTTTTGAGTCTCAGGGCAACGGATTTTTACGTAGCTTTTACGCGGGGTTACTGACTACCTGCGGACTTAGCTACATTGGCACGCCTTGTGAGGATGAAGGAGAAACGCTGGGGTTACACGGGCGTTTGTCTGCGACTCCAGCAGAAGAGGTGGGGTATCGCACAGAACGGACCGACGACGGCATTGAATTTGTCATCAATGGCAAAGTACGGGAAACGCGACTGTTCGGCGAAAATCTGACGCTGGAAAGGACCATTCGCTGCCGTTATGGCGAAAATGTGCTGCGCATTGAAGACAAGGTGACTAATCATGGTTTCACCCGCCAGCCGCTGCAAATTCTTTATCACTTTAATTACGGCTGGCCTTTATTATCGCCACAGGCCAGAAATCTTGCTGTCGGCTAAAAGCATAACGCCACGAACTCCGCATGCGGCGGAAGGGTTAACCAGTCATCTGGAGATTTGTACCCCACAGCCCGGTTTTGACGAGCAGGTTTACTATCTCACGTTGAATAGCGACAGTCAGGGGATGAGTAAAGTTGCTCTGGTGAACGCCGAACTGGGGTGGGGAATTTACGAGAAATTCGACACCATGCAGCTACCCAACTTTATCCAGTGGAAAAATTTAGGCGCGGGTGAGTATGTTATGGGACTGGAGGTCAGTAATAGTTTTCCTGACGGTCGTGATAAAGAACGAGCGCAGGGGCGTCTGCCCTTTATTGAGCCAGGGGAAACAAAGAAATACTGCTTTGAGCTGGGAGTTGTTGATGGCGATGCTGAAATGAGCGCGTTGAAAGCGGAAATTGCAGGCTACCGTTAGCTAACGGCAATAAAAACGCCGGGCAGCGTTAACAGGCCCGGCGTTGATTACGTTCTTTGCTAAGCGCGATGAAAACACCGCGCGTCACAAATTATTTTTCCTGAAGACCGAGTTTTTTCTCCAGATAGTGGATGTTAGTGCCACCATGCTGGAAGTTCTCGTCATTCATGATGCGGATCTGCAGATCAACGTTGGTTTTGATACCGTCGATGATCAGCTCCTGCAGCGCATTCTTCATGCGAGCAATCGCCACGTCACGGTTTTCACCGTAGCAAATCAGCTTACCGATCATTGAGTCATAGTACGGCGGTACGGTGTAGCCCGCGTAGATATGAGACTCCCAACGCACTCCAAAACCGCCAGGTGCGTGGAAACGGGTGATTTTGCCTGGGCTTGGCAGGAAGGTGTTCGGATCTTCGGCGTTGATACGACATTCCACCGCATGGCCGCGAACGTGAACTTCTTCTTGCTTGATCGACAGCGGTTGACCGGCAGCGATACGCAGCTGTTCTTTGATCAGGTCAACGCCGGTGATCATTTCTGTAACCGGGTGTTCTACCTGAATACGGGTGTTCATTTCGATGAAATAGAACTCGCCGTTTTCGAACAGGAACTCGAAAGTACCTGCACCGCGATAGCCGATATCAACACACGCTTTAGCGCAACGTTCGCCGATGTAGCGACGTAGTTCCGGGGTAATGCCCGGTGCTGGTGCTTCTTCGACCACTTTCTGGTGGCGGCGCTGCATGGAGCAGTCACGTTCCGCCAGATAGATAGCGTTGCCCTGACCGTCAGCCAGTACCTGAATCTCGACGTGGCGAGGATTTTCCAGGTATTTCTCCATGTAAACCATATCGTTGCTGAAAGCAGCTTTCGCTTCCGCACGGGTCATGGAGATGGATTGTGCCAGCTCAGCGTCGCCGCGCACTACGCGCATACCGCGACCACCGCCGCCGCCGGAGGCTTTGATAATCACCGGATAACCAATGCGTTTAGCAATGGCACGGTTTTTATCCATATCGTCGCCCAGCGGGCCGTCAGAACCCGGTACGCAAGGGACGCCCGCTTTTTTCATCGCCGCGATTGCGGATACTTTGTCGCCCATCAGGCGAATGGTTTCTGCTTTCGGGCCAATGAAGATAAAGCCGGAGCGTTCAACCTGCTCGGCAAAGTTGGCGTTCTCGGAGAGGAAGCCGTAACCCGGATGGATTGCTACTGCGCCGGTGATTTCAGCGGCGCTGATGATTGCCGGGATGTTCAGATAACTTTTTACTGACGGAGCAGGGCCAATACAGACCGTTTCATCTGCCAGTAATACGTGTTTTAGATCGCGATCCGCGCTGGAGTGCACAGCGACAGTCTTGATGCCCAGTTCTTTACAGGCACGAAGAATACGCAATGCAATCTCGCCGCGGTTGGCAATAACAATTTTATCCAGCATGTTCGCCTCGTTACTCGATGACGACCAGCGGCTCGTCAAATTCTACCGGTTGTCCACTTTCGACCAGAATTGCTTTCACGGTACCGGATTTGTCCGCTTCGATCTGGTTCATCATTTTCATGGCTTCAACGATGCACAGGGTATCGCCCACGTTGACTTTCTGACCCACTTCGATGAACGCTTTTGCGTCCGGGCTTGGGGTGCGGTAGAAAGTACCAACCATCGGGGAGCGTACGATGTGACCACTGATTTCCGCTGCTGCTGGCGCTTCCATGGAAGGAACGGTCGCCGGAGCGGCTGCGTTAGATTGAGCTGGCTGCTGCATCATTGGTGCAGCGTAAGCTTGTTGCATCACAGGGAAACTTGCGGCAGGAGCTGCACGGCTAATGCGTACTGACTCTTCGCCTTCAGAAATTTCCAGTTCGGAGATGCCTGATTCTTCAACCAGCTCGATCAGTTTTTTAATCTTACGAATATCCATGAGTGGGTTCCGTACTCTTTGTTTAGTGTGATTGTGACAGGCGTTTCACCGCCGTCTGTAAAGCGTATGCCCCGACAGCTGTATGCATAGCGATAAATTCCAGCAGGCCGGGACGCCGGTCTATTTTGCCCCAGAGTATCAATGTTAGACTTGACGGACATTGTGCAGCGATCTGCTGCTATCCTCCGGCAAAAAACAAAATATACCTTCGTTGCGCCAATGTCACCTTTTCCGCAGCGCAAAAACTGCGTCAGGGAGGACGAGGTCGCACATTATAACGATTTCGTAGCAATTGGCAGCTAAATACTGGTCTTATCAGGGAAGATAATCAACAGCTAACATGTAAATAACCTTCAACACCGTGTAATTTGCAACAAGCCGCACAATTCACGAAATTAGCGCCATCATCGACGGAACTTCTTATAACGTAAGGTGAAAAGCTGTAAAGCCAGCCCTGCGAAGATGAGGGGCTGCAATGAGATAATCTTCACAGACCACAAATAATGTAGGGATGCCAGGATCGCGACAAGATAGACGACATTACGCAGCGGTTGCTGGGGATTACCCAATTTTCACTGCATCGTCTGGATAGATGTGAATGCTAAAGCACGCAAAATCAACCGACTGACAATTCTCAGCATTAAATAGGTTCGAGTGGTTAATTTGTAGTCAAATAAAATCAGATTATTCACCCCATGGTACCAGAAATCAGTAACAGGTTAAGCGTAGTGTCGCCCAGGCAAAGCACCATAAACCTAACAGGCGACGGAGGCGTATCAATAATGGCTGTTTAGAGGAGTATCAATGCGCATCAATTTGTGGTCAGTCGAAATCATGACTTTCCAGTTTGGATGATGTTGTACAACTTCCTGACCAAGGTGTTCGACGAAAGCTGTCCAGCTAACCGCTTTTCCCGTTAACCGATTGAATAATGATGTCAAAATGAGTTCCCTCTCTTATTATTCCTTGCTAAATGGTTAGTTAACCTTCACCAGCGTGCGACCCTGGATCTGGTTATTAATGATGGCCTCGGCAAAGTTCGGTGCCTCTGACAGAGATATCTCTTTTGCCGCCTGGGTATAGAATGATTCCGGTAAATCGGCGACCAGTCGCTGCCAGGCTTGTGCGCGGCGTTCTGGTGGCGTCATTACTGAATCCACCCCTTGCAAACGGACATTACGCAGAATAAATGGCATGACCGTGGTTGGCAGAGTAAAACCACCCGCCAGACCACAGGCCGCCACGCAGCCGCCGTAATTCATTTGCGCCAGCACTTTTGCCAGCACTTTGTCGCCAACAGTGTCAATTGCCCCAGCCCAGACTTGTTTTTCCAGAGGACGGGATTCGGCAAACTCATCACGAGGGAGAATACGGCTGGCACCTAAACTTTTCAGATATTCATGGGTACTTTCGCGACCGGAAACGGCAACGACCTGATAACCCAACTTATGCAGCAGCGCCACGGCGGTACTGCCGACGCCACCACTGGCACCCGTCACGACAATCTCCCCGTCCTGCGGGCGAACACCGGCATCTTCCAGCGCCATCACACACAGCATGGCGGTAAAACCGGCAGTACCGATAATTATTGCTTTACGCGCGTCCAGCCCTTGCGGCATGGCAACCAGCCAGTCACCTTTCACTCGCGCCTGCTCCGCCAGCCCACCCCAGTGGTTTTCACCAACGCCCCAGCCAGTGAGTAACACCTCCTGACCGGCATGAAAACGCGGATCTTCGCTGGTGCGTACAGTTCCGGCAAAATCGATCCCAGGAATCATCGGAAAATTACGGATGATTTTTCCCTTACCGGTAATCGCCAGCGCATCTTTATAGTTCAGGCTCGACCAGTGAACATCGACCGTGACATCGCCCTCCGGCAGGCGACTTTCGTCCAGAGTCTGTACTGATGCGAGAGTTTTGCCGTCCTGCTGTTCTAAAAGTAACGCCTGCATAAGTGGTCCTCATGTGCATGATGGATTGGAAAATAATTTCTGAAGATTATACTCGCTAATGGAAAAGCAAAGCCGATGAAGCGCAATAAATTGCGAGATAAATCTGATTTGCTAGTATGCCCGCTTCCTCACTATCGGAGTTAACACAAGGATGAGATTAACGACGAAATTTTCGGCCTTTGTTACGCTGCTCACCGGGTTAACAATTTTTGTGACTTTGCTGGGCTGTTCGCTAAGTTTCTACAACGCAATTCAGTATAAGTTTAGTCATCGCGTTCAGGCGGTGGCGACGGCGATTGATACCCACCTTGTGTCGAATGACTTCAGCACATTAAGGCCACAAATTACCGAATTAATGATGTCGGCAGATATCGTTCGTGTAGACCTGCTCCATGGTGATAAACAGGTTTATACCCTGGCCAGAAATGGTAGTTATCGTCCGGTTGGCTCCAGCGATCTGTTTCGTGAACTGAGCGTTCCGTTGATAAAGCATCCGGGGATGTCGCTGCGTCTGGTTTATCAGGATCCGATGGGCAACTATTTCCATTCGTTGATGACCACCGCGCCGCTCACGGGGGCGATTAGCTTTATCATTGTTATGCTCTTCTTGGCGGTACGCTGGTTACAACGGCAACTTGCCGGGCAAGAATTGCTGGAAACCCGGGCTACTCGTATCTTAAACGGTGAGCGTGGCTCTAATGTGTTGGGAACCATCTATGAATGGCCGCCCAGAACCAGCAGTGCGCTGGATACGCTGCTTCGTGAAATTCAGAACGCACGCGAACAACACAGCCGTCTTGATACGCTGATCCGCTCTTATGCCGCCCAGGACGTGAAAACCGGCCTCAATAACCGACTCTTTTTCGATAATCAGTTAGCAACGTTACTGGAAGATCAGGAGAAAGTAGGTACCCACGGGATCGTGATGATGATTCGTCTGCCGGATTTCAATATGTTGAGCGATACTTGGGGGCACAGCCAGGTTGAAGAACAGTTCTTCACTCTGACGAATCTGCTGTCGACATTTATGATGCGCTACCCTGGCGCACTGCTGGCGCGTTACCACCGCAGTGATTTTGCTGCGCTGTTACCGCACCGGACGTTAAAAGAGGCAGAGAGCATCGCCGGTCAGTTAATCAAAGCCGTCGATACCTTGCCGAACAATAAAATGCTCGATCGCGACGATATGATCCACATTGGTATCTGCGCCTGGCGTAGTGGTCAGGATACCGAGCAGGTAATGGAACATGCAGAGTCTGCCACGCGTAATGCGGGATTGCAGGGCGGCAATAGCTGGGCTGTTTACGATGACTCGTTGCCTGAAAAAGGACGCGGTAATGTTCGCTGGCGTACGCTTATCGAGCAAATGCTCAGTCGCGGCGGCCCGCGCCTTTATCAAAAACCGGCGGTTACTCGCGAAGGTCAGGTTCATCATCGCGAACTCATGTGCCGCATCTTCGATGGTAATGAAGAGGTTAGCTCGGCGGAGTATATGCCGATGGTCTTGCAGTTTGGCTTATCGGAAGAGTATGACCGTCTGCAAATCAGCCGTCTTATTCCACTATTGCGTTACTGGCCAGAGGAAAATCTGGCGATTCAGGTTACCGTTGAGTCGCTGATTCGCCCGCGTTTTCAGCGTTGGCTGCGCGATACGTTAATGCAATGTGAAAAATCACAACGAAAACGCATAATTATTGAACTTGCAGAGGCCGATGTAGGTCAACATATCAGTCGTTTACAACCTGTTATTCGTTTAGTGAATGCTTTAGGGGTACGGGTAGCCGTCAACCAGGCTGGTTTGACGCTGGTAAGCACCAGTTGGATCAAAGAACTTAATGTTGAGTTACTCAAGCTCCATCCGGGGCTGGTCAGAAACATTGAGAAGCGAACGGAGAACCAGCTGCTGGTTCAAAGCCTGGTGGAAGCCTGCTCCGGGACCAGCATCCAGGTTTACGCCACCGGTGTGCGTTCGCGAAGCGAGTGGCAGACCCTGATTCAGCGCGGTGTTACAGGCGGGCAAGGGGATTTTTTCGCGTCCTCACAGCCACTTGATACTAACGTGAAAAAATATTCACAAAGATACTCGGTTTAACCTGCCGTTTAATCCGTTTTCACGTAGAATAACGCGCGCTGCGTCTCATGGGAGTGTGCTTGTCTGCTCGCCAGATTGTTGCAGCACATATGCAGATGAATGACCTTACGCGGTTGCAAACAGGCGAGGAATGCTGCTGATGCATTAAGCCTTTCTGGACTCAGGCAGAGATTTGTAACAAAGGAAACGAACTGCACTAATTTTCACCGTAGCAGATGATTTTTGCGCCTTGTCGCTGCTGCGTGTGGTTGGTAAAGTAAGCGGATTTTCTTTTCCGCCCCAGCTTTCAGGATTATCCCTTAGTATGTTGAAAAAATTTCGTGGCATGTTTTCCAATGACTTGTCCATTGACCTGGGTACTGCGAATACCCTCATTTATGTAAAAGGACAAGGCATCGTATTGAATGAGCCTTCCGTGGTGGCCATTCGTCAGGATCGTGCCGGTTCACCGAAAAGCGTAGCTGCAGTAGGTCATGACGCGAAGCAGATGCTGGGCCGTACGCCGGGCAATATTGCTGCCATTCGCCCAATGAAAGACGGCGTTATCGCCGACTTCTTCGTGACTGAAAAAATGCTCCAGCACTTCATCAAACAAGTGCACAGCAACAGCTTTATGCGTCCAAGCCCGCGCGTTCTGGTTTGTGTACCGGTTGGCGCGACCCAGGTTGAACGCCGCGCAATTCGTGAATCCGCGCAGGGCGCTGGTGCCCGTGAAGTCTTCCTGATTGAAGAACCGATGGCTGCCGCAATTGGTGCTGGCCTGCCGGTTTCTGAAGCGACCGGTTCTATGGTGGTTGATATCGGTGGTGGTACCACTGAAGTTGCTGTTATCTCCTTGAACGGCGTGGTTTACTCCTCTTCCGTGCGCATTGGTGGTGATCGTTTCGACGAAGCTATCATCAACTATGTGCGTCGTAATTACGGTTCTCTGATCGGTGAAGCCACCGCAGAACGTATCAAGCACGAAATCGGTTCGGCTTACCCGGGCGATGAAGTCCGTGAAATCGAAGTTCGTGGCCGTAACCTGGCAGAAGGTGTTCCACGCGGTTTTACCCTGAACTCCAACGAAATCCTCGAAGCACTGCAGGAACCGCTGACCGGTATTGTGAGCGCGGTAATGGTTGCACTGGAACAGTGCCCGCCGGAACTGGCTTCCGACATCTCCGAGCGCGGCATGGTGCTCACCGGTGGTGGCGCACTGCTGCGTAACCTTGACCGTTTGTTAATGGAAGAAACCGGCATTCCAGTCGTTGTTGCTGAAGACCCGCTGACCTGTGTGGCGCGCGGTGGCGGCAAAGCGCTGGAAATGATCGACATGCACGGCGGCGACCTGTTCAGCGAAGAGTAATCGGATGCAGGCAGGGGAAATGTCTGTTTACCCTGCCTGGTCTGATACGAGAATACGCATAACTTATGAAGCCAATTTTTAGCCGTGGCCCGTCGCTACAGATTCGCCTTATTCTGGCGGTGCTGGTGGCGCTCGGCATTATTATTGCCGACAGTCGCCTGGGGACGTTCAGTCAAATCCGTACTTATATGGATACCGCCGTCAGTCCTTTCTACTTTGTTTCCAATGCTCCTCGTGAATTGCTGGATGGCGTATCGCAGACGCTGGCCTCGCGTGACCAACTAGAACTTGAAAACCGGACGTTACGTCAGGAACTGTTGCTGAAAAACAGTGAACTGCTGATGCTTGGACAATACAAACAGGAGAACGCGCGTCTGCGCGAGCTGCTGGGTTCCCCGCTGCGTCAGGATGAGCAGAAAATGGTGACTCAGGTTATCTCCACGGTTAACGATCCTCATAGCGATCAAGTTGTTATCGATAAAGGTAGCGTTAATGGCGTTTATGAAGGCCAGCCGGTCATCAGCGACAAAGGTGTTGTTGGTCAGGTGGTGGCCGTCGCTAAACTGACCAGTCGCGTGCTGCTGATTTGTGATGCGACCCACGCGCTGCCAATCCAGGTGCTGCGCAACGATATCCGCGTAATTGCAGCCGGTAACGGTTGTACGGATGATTTGCAGCTTGAGCATCTGCCAGCGAATACGGATATTCGTGTTGGTGATGTGCTGGTGACCTCCGGTCTGGGCGGTCGTTTCCCGGAAGGCTATCCGGTCGCGGTTGTCTCTTCCGTAAAACTCGATACCCAGCGCGCTTATACTGTGATTCAGGCGCGTCCGACTGCAGGACTGCAACGTTTGCGTTATCTGCTGCTGCTGTGGGGCGCGGATCGTAACGGCGCTAACCCGATGACGCCGGAAGAGGTGCATCGTGTTGCTAATGAACGTCTGATGCAGATGATGCCGCAGGTATTGCCTTCGCCAGACGCGATGGGGCCAAAGTTACCTGAACCGGCAACGGGGATCGCTCAGCCGACTCCGCAGCAACCGACGACAGGAAATGCAGCTACTGCGCCTGCTGCTAATCGCTCTCCACAAAGGGCTACGCCGCCGCAAAGTGGTGCTCAACCCCCTGCGCGTGCGCCGGGAGGGCAATAGTGGCGAGCTATCGTAGCCAGGGACGTTGGGTAATCTGGCTCTCTTTCCTCATTGCGCTGTTGCTGCAAATCATGCCCTGGCCGGATAACCTGATTGTTTTCCGGCCAAACTGGGTGTTACTTATCTTGTTGTATTGGATCCTGGCCTTGCCCCATCGCGTAAATGTGGGCACAGGTTTTGTGATGGGTGCCATACTGGATCTGATCAGCGGCTCGACGCTTGGCGTACGCGTATTGGCGATGAGCATCATTGCTTACCTGGTGGCGCTGAAATACCAGCTTTTCCGCAACCTCGCATTATGGCAGCAGGCGCTAGTCGTCATGTTGCTTTCGCTGGTGGTGGATATTATTGTTTTCTGGGCAGAGTTTTTAGTGATTAACGTCTCTTTCAGACCGGAAGTGTTCTGGAGTAGTGTAGTCAATGGGGTGCTCTGGCCGTGGATTTTCTTGCTGATGCGTAAAGTCCGTCAGCAGTTTGCAGTGCAATAAAGGTTTCTATGACTTCTCTGTATTTAGCTTCCGGTTCTCCGCGTCGTCAGGAGTTACTTGCGCAACTTGGCGTGACCTTTGAACGTATTGTTACGGGCATTGAGGAGCAGCGTCAGCCGCAGGAGAGCGCGCAGCAGTATGTTGTGCGTCTGGCACGCGAGAAAGCACAGGCGGGTGTCGCGCAAACGGCGCAGGATCTCCCGGTGCTGGGTGCGGATACTATCGTTATCCTGAATGGAGAAGTGCTGGAGAAACCGCGCGACGCAGAGCATGCGGCGCAGATGTTGCGCAAATTATCGGGTCAGACCCATCAGGTGATGACGGCAGTGGTGTTGGCCGACAGCCAGCACATTCTCGATTGCCTGGTGGTCACCGATGTGACTTTCAGAACGTTAACAGACGAAGACATCGCGGGCTATGTCGCCAGCGGTGAACCGTTAGATAAAGCAGGTGCATACGGTATTCAGGGGCTGGGAGGCTGTTTTGTCAGGAAGATAAATGGCAGCTATCACGCCGTAGTCGGCTTACCGCTGGTTGAAACGTATGAATTATTAAGTAATTTTAACGCACTGCGTGAGAAAAGGGATAAACATGACGGCTGAATTGTTAGTAAACGTAACGCCTTCGGAAACGCGAGTGGCGTATATTGATGGCGGTATTCTGCAGGAAATTCATATTGAACGTGAGGCGCGACGCGGAATAGTAGGCAATATCTACAAGGGTCGTGTAAGTCGTGTACTTCCGGGTATGCAGGCGGCTTTTGTAGATATTGGGCTGGATAAAGCCGCGTTTCTTCATGCATCCGATATCATGCCGCACACCGAATGTGTGGCGGGTGAAGAACAAAAGCAATTCACGGTGCGCGACATCTCGGAACTGGTTCGTCAGGGGCAAGATCTGATGGTGCAGGTGGTGAAAGATCCGCTTGGCACTAAAGGTGCGCGCCTGACCACCGATATCACGCTGCCTTCTCGCTATCTGGTGTTTATGCCAGGGGCTTCTCACGTTGGGGTTTCCCAACGTATTGAAAGCGAATCAGAACGTGAACGCCTGAAAAAAGTGGTCGCAGAGTATTGCGACGAGCAGGGCGGGTTTATCATCCGTACCGCAGCGGAAGGGGTTGGCGAGGCTAAACTGGCCTCCGATGCCGCTTATCTGAAACGCGTCTGGACCAAAGTTATGGAGCGTAAAAAACGCCCGCAGACCCGTTATCAGCTGTACGGCGAACTGGCGCTGGCGCAGCGTGTTCTGCGTGATTTCGCCGACGCCGAACTGGACCGCATTCGCGTTGACTCACGCCTGACTTACGAAGCATTGCTGGAGTTTACCTCGGAGTACATTCCCGAGATGACCAGCAAGCTGGAGCATTACACCGGACGCCAGCCGATTTTCGATCTCTTTGATGTCGAAAACGAAATCCAGCGAGCGCTGGAACGCAAAGTAGAACTGAAATCCGGTGGTTATCTGATTATCGACCAGACCGAAGCGATGACCACCGTGGACATCAATACCGGAGCGTTTGTCGGTCATCGCAATCTGGACGACACCATTTTCAATACCAATATTGAAGCGACGCAGGCTATCGCTCGCCAGTTACGGTTGCGTAATCTGGGTGGGATTATCATTATTGATTTCATCGATATGAATAATGAAGATCACCGCCGCCGCGTGCTGCACTCGCTGGAGCAGGCGTTGAGCAAAGACCGGGTGAAAACCAGCGTTAATGGTTTTTCGGCGCTGGGGCTGGTGGAGATGACGCGTAAACGCACCCGCGAAAGCATTGAGCACGTACTGTGTAACGAATGCCCAACCTGCCACGGTCGCGGAACGGTGAAAACCGTGGAAACGGTATGCTATGAAATCATGCGCGAGATTGTTCGTGTCCACCATGCTTACGACTCCGACCGTTTCCTGGTCTATGCTTCTCCGGCAGTAGCTGAAGCCTTGAAAGGCGAAGAGTCACACTCGCTGGCGGAAGTGGAAATTTTCGTTGGCAAACAGGTTAAAGTACAAATTGAACCGCTCTATAACCAGGAGCAGTTTGACGTCGTAATGATGTAAACAGATGCTGGGCCGCCATCCGGCAAAGGTTTTTTGAGTCACATTTTTAGCAGACAAGGAGTGACGGGTGAGGCGATTGCCGGGGATTTTACTGCTTACTGGAGCCGCGCTCGTTGTGATCGCAGCCCTGCTGGTTAGCGGCCTGCGTATTGCTTTACCGCATCTTGACGCCTGGCGTCCGGAAATCCTCAACAAAATAGAATCCGCGACTGGCATGCCGGTAGAAGCCAGTCAGCTCTCAGCCAGCTGGCAGAATTTTGGCCCGACGCTTGAAGCACACGACATCCGTGCAGAACTAAAAGATGGCGGCGAATTTTCGGTTAAACGCGTTACTCTGGCGCTGGATGTCTGGCAGAGCTTGTTACATATGCGCTGGCAGTTTCGCGACCTCACTTTCTGGCAGCTGCGCTTTCGCACCAACACTCCTATCACCAGCGGTGGTGGTAATGATAGCCTGGAAGCCAGTCACATCAGCAATCTGTTTCTTCGTCAATTTGACCATTTCGATCTCCGCGACAGTGAAGTCAGTTTTCTGACGCCATCCGGTCAGCGCGCCGAGCTGGCGATCCCACAACTCACCTGGCTGAACGATCCACGTCGACACCGTGCGGAAGGCCTGGTAAGCCTCTCCAGCCTTACCGGACAGCACGGCGTGATGCAGGTGCGCATGGATTTGCGCGATGATGAGGGGTTGTTAAGCAATGGTCGCGTCTGGCTACAGGCGGATGACATCGACCTGAAGCCGTGGCTCGGTAAATGGATGCAGGACAATATTGCTCTGGAAACGGCACAGTTCTCCCTTGAAGGCTGGATGACGATCGACAAAGGCGATGTAACCGGCGGTGACGTCTGGCTGAAACAGGGCGGTGCCAGCTGGTTGGGCGAGAAGCAAACGCATACGCTGTCGGTGGATAATCTGACCGCGCATATTACGCGTGAAAATCCGGGCTGGCAGTTCTCTATTCCCGATACACGGATCACGATGGACGGCAAACCCTGGCCGAGCGGAGCATTGACGCTGGCCTGGATACCGGAACAGGACGTTGGCGGCAAAGACAATAAACGCAGTGACGAACTCCGGATTCGCGCCAGTAATCTGGAGCTGGCAGGCCTGGAGGGCATACGCCCGCTGGCCGCGAAACTTTCACCTGCACTGGGTGATGTTTGGCGCTCCACACAACCGAGCGGCAAGATTAACACTCTGGCGCTGGATATCCCGCTTCAGGCGGCAGACAAGACCCGTTTTCAGGCATCGTGGAGCGATCTGGCCTGGAAGCAATGGAAATTATTACCGGGTGCGGAACACTTCTCCGGGACGCTTTCCGGCAGCGTTGAAAATGGTTTGCTTACCGCGTCGATGAAGCAGGCAAAGATGCCTTACGAAACGGTATTCCGTGGGCCACTGGAAATCGCCGACGGCCAGGCAACTATAAGCTGGCTGAACAATGACAAAGGTTTCCAGCTGGATGGGCGTAATATTGACGTTAAAGCCAAAGCCGTCCATGCGCGCGGCGGTTTTCGTTACCTGCAACCTGCTAACGATGAACCCTGGCTGGGTATTCTGGCTGGCATCAGTACCGATGATGGTTCACAAGCCTGGCGCTATTTCCCGGAAAACTTGATGGGTAAAGACCTAGTTGATTACTTAAGTGGCGCGATTCAGGGCGGTGAAGCGGATAACGCGACGCTGGTTTATGGTGGCAATCCGCAACTCTTCCCCTATAAACACAACGAAGGTCAGTTTGAAGTGCTGGTGCCGCTGCGTAACGCGAAGTTTGCCTTCCAGCCGGACTGGCCTGCATTAACTAACCTTGATATTGAACTGGACTTTATTAACGACGGTTTATGGATGAAAACCGATGACGTTAATCTGGGCGACGTGCGCGCGAGTAATCTCACCGCAGTGATCCCTGACTACTCGAAAGAAAAACTGCTGATTGACGCTGACATTAAAGGTCCGGGTAAAGCCGTTGGCCCTTACTTTGATGAGACACCGCTGAAAGATTCTCTGGGTGCGACCCTGCAAGAACTCCAGCTCGACGGCGATGTGAATGCTCGCTTACATCTTGATATCCCGCTGAACGGCGAACTGGTAACCGCGAAAGGTGAAGTGACGCTGCGTAATAACAGTCTGTTTATCAAACCACTCGACAGCACCCTGAAAAATTTGAGCGGTAAATTCAGCTTTATCAATGGCGATCTGCAAAGTGAACCACTGACAGCAAGCTGGTTTAATCAGCCGTTGAACGTGGATTTTTCCACCAAAGAAGGGGCAAAAGCCTACCAGGTTGCGGTAAACCTCAACGGTAACTGGCAACCGGCGAAAACCGGCGTTCTGCCTGCAGCGGTGAACGAAGCATTGAGTGGCAGCGTGGCGTGGGATGGTAAAGTGGGCATTGATCTGCCTTATCATGCTGGCGCGACCTATAACGTAGAGCTGAACGGCGATCTGAATAATGTGAGCAGTCACTTACCTTCACCGTTAGCCAAACCTGCGGGTGAACCACTGCCGGTAAACGTTAAGGTTGATGGCAATCTCAGCAGCTTTGAATTAACCGGACAGGCTGGTGCGGATAACCATTTCAATAGCCGCTGGTTGCTTGGTCAAAAGCTGACGCTCGATCGTGCTATTTGGGCGGCAGACAGTAAAACGCTCCCGCCGTTGCCGGAACAAAGTGGCGTTGAACTCAATATGCCGCCGATGAATGGTGCCGAGTGGCTGGCCCTGTTCCAGAAAGGCGCTGCGGAGAGTGTCGGTGGTGCAGCGAGTTTCCCACAACACATAACGTTACGTACGCCTATGTTGTCACTGGGAAATCAGCAATGGAATAACCTGAGTATTGTTTCGCAACCGACGGCAAATGGCACCCTGGTTGAGGCGCAGGGGCGTGAAATCAATGCCACGCTGGCGATGCGTAATAACGCGCCGTGGCTGGCGAATATCAAATATCTTTATTACAACCCGAGCGTGGCGAAAACTCGTGGTGATTCAACACCGTCATCACCTTTCCCGACAACGGAGCGCATTAACTTCCGTGACTGGCCGGACGCACAAATACGATGCACAGAGTGCTGGTTCTGGGGGCAAAAATTCGGTCGTATTGACAGTGATCTCACCATTTCTGGCGATACGTTAACGCTGACCAATGGACTGATTGATACTGGTTTCTCGCGGCTTACTGCCGATGGTGAATGGGTTAATAATCCGGGGAATGAACGTACCTCGCTGAAAGGAAAACTGCGCGGGCAGAAAATTGATGCCGCCGCAGAATTTTTTGGTGTCACGACGCCCATACGCCAGTCGTCATTTAATGTGGATTACGATTTACACTGGCGCAAAGCACCCTGGCAACCAGATGAGGCGACGTTGAATGGCATCATTCATACTCAACTGGGTAAAGGCGAAATTACCGAAATCAATACCGGACATGCCGGGCAATTGCTGCGCTTATTGAGCGTTGATGCCCTGATGCGTAAGCTGCGTTTTGATTTCAGAGACACTTTTGGCGAAGGGTTCTATTTTGACTCCATTCGCAGCACCGCGTGGATTAAAGACGGCGTTATGCACACCGACGACACGCTGGTGGATGGCCTGGAGGCGGATATCGCCATGAAAGGGTCGGTAAATCTGGTACGTCGCGACCTGAATATGGAAGCGGTTGTCGCACCAGAGATTTCTGCGACGGTGGGCGTGGCTGCGGCTTTTGCGGTTAACCCCATTGTTGGCGCGGCAGTATTTGCAGCCAGTAAAGTGCTGGGGCCGCTGTGGAGCAAAGTCTCCATTTTGCGCTATCACATTTCGGGTCCGCTGGACGATCCGCAAATCAACGAAGTGTTGCGCCAACCGCGTAAAGAAAAAGCGCAATGATTTGACGAGGGCGCGTAATTGCCCCAATCTCATATGATAATCGTTGCCAAAGGCCAACGAGCCAGAACATAACCGTAGGTCGGATAGGGCGTTCACGCCGCATCCGGCAGCCGTAAAAAATCCTCTACTGCAGTAACTAACGAGTAGCAAAAACGATGAGTCTTAACCTGGTAAGTGAACAATTGCTAGCGGCGAACGGCCTGAAACATCAGGACTTGTTCGCGATCCTCGGTCAACTGGCCGAACGTCGCCTTGATTATGGCGATCTCTATTTTCAGTCGAGCTATCACGAATCCTGGGTTTTAGAAGACCGCATTATTAAAGATGGTTCTTACAACATCGATCAGGGCGTTGGCGTGCGTGCAATCAGCGGTGAAAAAACCGGATTTGCTTACGCTGACCAAATCAGCCTGCTGGCGCTGGAACAGAGTGCGCAAGCGGCGCGCACCATCGTCCGTGATAGTGGTGATGGCAAAGTACAGACGCTGGGCGCGGTAGGGCATAGCCCGTTGTATACCTCGGTAGATCCGCTGCAAAGCATGAGCCGTGAAGAGAAGCTGGATATCCTGCGTCGCGTCGATAAGGTTGCTCGCGAAGCGGACAAGCGCGTACAGGAAGTGACTGCCAGCCTCAGTGGTGTCTATGAATTAATTCTGGTTGCGGCCACCGACGGCACGCTAGCGGCGGATGTCCGTCCGCTGGTGCGTCTTTCCGTGAGCGTTCTGGTCGAAGAAGATGGCAAACGCGAACGCGGTGCCAGTGGCGGTGGCGGTCGTTTTGGTTATGAGTTCTTCCTTGCCGATCTTGACGGCGAAGTCCGTGCGGATACATGGGCAAAAGAAGCAGTGCGTATGGCGCTGGTCAATCTTTCTGCCGTTGCTGCACCAGCGGGCACCATGCCGGTAGTACTTGGCGCAGGTTGGCCGGGCGTGCTGTTGCATGAAGCGGTAGGTCACGGTCTGGAAGGCGACTTCAACCGCCGCGGCACTTCAGTATTTAGTGGGCAGGTCGGGGAGCTGGTGGCTTCAGAACTGTGTACCGTGGTTGATGACGGCACGATGGTCGATCGCCGTGGTTCGGTGGCGATTGATGACGAAGGTACGCCAGGCCAGTACAACGTGCTGATTGAGAACGGCATTCTGAAAGGCTACATGCAGGATAAACTCAACGCGCGTTTGATGGGGATGACGCCGACTGGCAACGGTCGCCGTGAATCCTACGCCCATCTGCCCATGCCGCGTATGACCAACACCTATATGCTGCCGGGTAAATCGACCCCGCAGGAAATTATTGAATCCGTTGAGTACGGTATCTATGCACCGAACTTTGGTGGCGGTCAGGTGGATATCACCTCCGGCAAATTCGTTTTCTCCACTTCAGAAGCATATCTGATTGAAAACGGTAAAGTAACGAAGCCGGTGAGAGGCGCAACGTTGATTGGTTCCGGTATCGAAACCATGCAGCAGATTTCGATGGTTGGCAACGACCTGAAACTGGATAACGGCGTGGGTGTCTGCGGTAAAGAAGGGCAAAGTTTGCCGGTTGGCGTGGGCCAGCCAACGCTGAAAGTTGATAACCTGACTGTTGGCGGTACTGCGTAATAATTTCATTATTTTCAGAAGGATAATTAATCTTTCTACGTGCACGAACGGTCCCCTCGCTCCTCTGGGGTTAGGGTGAGGGGAACCCGTTGGCACAGGTTTGTAGAACGTAACAGTACAATATGAATTACTTCTCTTTCCCGCGCCCGTGCATCTCCTGAAACAATTTACCGACCTCAACAAAATAATCCGTCAGCGAGTTGATCACGACCTGTACCTTCAGCGGCAGCTTATCTTTTTCGGTATATAACGCATAAACCGGGCGTGGATCTGACTGATAACGCGGCAGCAGGATCTCCAGCTCCCCACGATTGATCTCGTTGATCACCCACATCAGCGGCACGTAGGCGATCCCGGCACCCGCCGTTAGCCAGCGCACCAGCGTCATCGGATCATTAGTCACAAATCTCCCTTGCGGGATCAGGCGAGTCGAGATCCCTTCCGGTGCAATCAGTTCAAATTCATTGTCGGGCCGCACGCTGTATTCAAGCCATGAATGGCTACTTAAATCGGCGGGTTTTTCCGGTATGCCGTATTGTGTGAGATAGCTTTTCGCGGCGCACACCACCATTGGCATCGCGCCAAGACGGCGGGAAAACAGGCTGGAATCCTGCAACGCGCCGACGCGGATCACCACATCCAGACCGTCGGCAATCAGGTCGGGGGCTGGAATTCCGGTAACCAGATTGACGCTCAAACCTGGGTATTCTTTCAGCATTTTGGCTGTCAGCCCGGCGAGAACATTTTGTGCCATAGTTGAAGAACAGCCAATGCGTAGCGTCCCGATGGGGGTGTTATTGAAGGCATACAGTTGCTCATGAACATCCTGCACTTCATGAAGCATACGACGGCAGCCCTGGTAGTAAATTCTACCGGCTTCGGTCAGGCCAATGCTGCGTGTGCTACGGTTTAACAGCTTTACCTGCAACTCATCTTCCAGTTTTGACACCGTCTGACTGATGGACGAAACGCTCATCTGTAGCTGTCTGGCGGCGGCAGTAAAAGAGCCAAATTCAACTACTTTGGCAAACACCGACATGCGTTTTAGTCGTTCCATTATTCACTCTGACTTAAAAGTGATTTAGATCACATAATATATGGATTTGCCCCTATATTTCCAGACATCTGTTATCACTTAACCCATTACAAGCCCGCTGCCGCAGATATTCCCGTGGCGAGCGATAACCCAGCGCACT
>NZ_MECT01000560.1:0-51340 GCF_001722145.1 Shigella sp. FC1544 | reverse complement strand
CAGCGCTGGCTGTTTTACGCGTATGACAGGCTCCGGAAGACGGTTGTTGCGCACGTATTCGGTGAACGCACTATGGCGACGCTGGGGCGTCTTATGAGCTTGCTGTCACCCTTTGACGTGGTGATATGGATGACGGATGGCTGGCCACTGTATGAATCCCGCCTGAAGGGAAAGCTGCACGTAATCAGCAAGCGATATACGCAGCGAATTGAGCGGCATAACCTGAATCTGAGGCAGCACCTGGCACGGCTGGGACGGAAGTCGCTGTCGTTCTCAAAATCGGTGGAGCTGCATGACAAAGTCATCGGGCATTATCTGAACATAAAACACTATCAATAAGTTGGAGTCATTACCCTCGCCGTTATGAAGAGCGTCAAGAGCAAGAGCTGCTTCAGGAGCTGCCCTGGCTACAAATGCGCTTTCAAAACCGGGCTAACTTCGAAGCAATGATTGATGCGAATATGCGACCTTGTGGGATCAATCCCACCATTATTTATCGTCCCTACAGTTTTATGGCCAAAATCAGCGCCGTGGAGCGCGGACATTTTCTGACGGTGATCCCGCATTTTGCCTGGCGACTGGTGAATCCGGCAACGCTGAAATATTTTGATGCTCCGCACAGGCCGATGTATATGCAGGAATATCTTTATTCAATCAGAAATCATCGTTATACCGCCACGATGCTTCAGCATATTGCTGAAGATCGTGACGGGACAAACCATTAACCCTGCATCGAGCCGGTTGCAATTAAATTACGGTGTAAGTCGAAGACGTGGCTAAGATCGTGGTGAATATGTCCGCCGGGCGCATTTTCCAGATAGCGATGCAGATAATCCCGATACATAGGATGTGCACAATTATCAATGATAGTGCGGGCGCGTTGAAGCGGGGAAAGACCGCGCAGATCGGCGATCCCTTGTTCGGTGATGATCACTTTGACGCTGTGTTCGCTGTGATCAACATGGCTGCACATTGGCACGACGGTTGAGATCTTGCCTTCTTTAGCAATCGACGGAGCCATAAAGATCGACAGATACGCGTTGCGTTCAAAATCACCGCTGCCACCGATGCCGTTCATCAGATCGACCCCGGCTACGTGCGTTGAATTTGCATGCCCGTAAATATCAAACTCCAGGCCGACGTTCAGAGCGATGACGCCCAGACGACGGATGATTTCCGGGTTATTGGAAATCTCCTGCGGACGCAACACAATGCGGCTGGCAAAGTAATCCATATTGTCGTAAATCTTGCGCAGGGAATCGGCCGAGATTGTCAGGCTGGAGGCGCTGGCCCCGCTGATTTTGTCGGTTTCCAGTAAATGCACCACCGATTCCTGTAGCACTTCCGAATACATCATGAACGGAGGAATTTCCGGGTTTTCCCCCAGACGCGCCATTACCGCATTATTGATATTGCCCACGCCACTTTGCAGCGGCAGAAATTCCGGCGGAATACGCCCATGCGCCATTTCCTGCAATAAGAACGTGACCACGTTATCGGCAATCTGCTGGCACATGGGATTTTGCTTATCCAGCATATTACCGGCGTCGGGCAAGTTGGTTTCCACGACGGCGACAATCTTTTTCGGATCGATTTGCACATAGCGGGTACCGACGCGATCCATTGCATGGAAGATCGACACGCTATTGCGCCGCGGTGGCGCGCCAGGAATCACAATATCTGCCAGTACTGCAACGCGCGGATCGTGATAGTGATTAAGTTCAATGATCACTTTCTTCGCTCGCAGCAGCCAGGTCGGCGCATTACCGATCCCGCTGGTTAACCAGACTCGACCATCCGGTGCCAGTGCCGATGCTTCAATGACGGCAACATCAATGTCGCCGAAGAAACCGTAATTGACCATTTGCGCCACTTCGCTCAAATGCAGGTCAACGAAACTCACCGCGCCCTGATTGATCTTTTTACGTAAACCGGACGATGTTGATATGGCGCACGCCAGGAAACAGCATCGGCGTCAGAAAGTACATCGTCAGCGGCGGCGCTGATTGACGCCCCCGTCAGCAGGCGAATTTGATACGGCTTTTTGGCCTCATGCTGTTCGTTAGCTCTGCGGGCAATCGCGGTGGGTAGGGCTTTCGGCGAACCCGCCGGGGTAAAGCTGCTAAATGCCACCATGTCGTTATGCTGGATAATTTCTGCCGCTTCATCGGCGGTCATCCTTGTCCACTGAGTTTCCATTTTTACTCCTTCGTTCGCAGGGATTAATGACCAACGAAATTAGGTTTACGTTTTTCGAGGAAAGCGTTCATTCCTTCCTGGTAATCTTCGCTGTCATAAACCGCGCGTCGCATCCCCTGAATACGTTCAAATTCATCGGAGTTCATGGTGTGCGCTTCGCCCAGTACACGCAGCTCTTCTTTGATAACAGCAATGGCTAACGGCGCTTTCTCAGAGATGTGGTGCGCCATTTGTAAGGTGAAATCTTCCAGTTCTTCCACTTCCACAACATGGTTGAGGATGCCGACAGCCAGCGCGCGCTGGGCGGTGATTGGCGAAGCGGTAAAAATCAGCTCTTTGACAATGTGGAAGCCCGCGTCGCGGGTCAGGTTGTGAATGCCGACCAGGTTATACGGGACGCCGAGGTTTACAGGCGTCATTGAGAAGGTTGAGGTACTGGCGGCGATGATCAGATCGGAACTCATGATCATTTCAAATGCGCCACCCCAAACACTACCTTCCACCATCGAAATGATCGGTTTCGGGAATTTTTGGATCATGCGGGTGATTTGACGCAATGGATCATCATAGGAGAGCGGATCGCGACCGCCAGACGGCAGTTCGTGAATATCGTGACCTGCGGAGAAGACTTTGGATCCACTCGGCGCGCGCAAAATGATACAGCGAATTTCCGGCCGGTTGAGATCGCTTAACGCCTGCATAAGATCATCAATAAAGACTTTACTTAAGGCATTAAGTTTTCGGCCATAGTTAAACTCAATGACCGCCACTTTGTTGATAGTGGCAACGTTCACATACTGATAAGACATAAAAATTCCTTTAATCAAAATATTGCGTCTGGATAAATTCACTGAGCTGCCGCAGGCCGGTGCGCGGTGAGAGCGTATTGTTTTTGACCGCTAAAAGCGTCTGGCGGTAATAGCGATCGAAATCTTCATTCGCGAACAGGTGATTCAGTACTTCTTCTTCGGTCTGCTTACGCAGCCATTCCACCGATTGTTGTTGCCGCACTTGTTGTAAACGACCACTGGCAGTTAGCGCGGTTTTGAACTCGATGATGGCGTGCCAGATCTCATCGATTCCACGTTTTTCCAGTGCGCTACAAGTCAGAACCCGTGGCTGCCATTCGTCGTATTTACGTCGCAGAATATGCAGGGCACTCTCGTACATATGCCGGGCAATGGCGACATTGGTATGGTTATCGCCATCGTCTTTGTTGATAACGATCAGATCAGCCACTTCCATCAGCCCTTTTTTAATGCCCTGCAGATCATCGCCGCCACCGGCAATTTGCAACGAGATAAAACAGTCCACCATGCGGGCGACTTCTGTTTCCGACTGCCCGACGCCAACCGTTTCGACAATCACTACGTCATAACCCGCCGCTTCGCATAACAGCATTAATTCCCGCGCTCGCTGACTGGCACCGCCCAGATGACCGGAGGATGGTACCGGGCGAATAAACGCCGCTTCGGCACGCGCCAGGTCATTCATGCGGATTTTATCCCCGAGAATGCTACCGCCAGTGACCGGGCTGCTGGGATCGACCGCAATAACCGCGACCTTTAATCCCTCTCGAATCAACAACATGCCAAAGGCCTCAAGAAAGGTACTTTTCCCCGCGCTGGGGGTGCCGGTAACGCCCAGTCGCAGGGTGTTACCGCAGTACGGCATAATGGCATCAAGCAGCTGCGTACTTAGTGCCTGATGACGCGGGTGACGGCTTTCCACCAGCGTCATGGCCTGGGCGAGTGTGGCACGCTCACCCTGACGTAAGCGGCGAATACTTTCTGCCAGCGTGGCTTCATTAATCATGATGCTGGCTTATCAGATTCAGTACGTCGCGCACACTGTCGAGCATAGGTGTACCTGGACCATAAATCGCCGCCACGCCGCGCTCTTGCAGGAAGGCGTAATCCTGCGGTGGAATGACGCCACCGGCGACTACGCAGATATCTTCGCGTCCCCATTTTTTCAGCGCCTCGACCAGTTCCGGGATCAGCGTTTTATGACCGGCAGCCAGTGAGGATGGGCCCACTACGTGAACGTCATTTTCTACTGCCAGGCGGGCGATCTCTTCAGGTGTAGAGAACATCGGGCTTAAATCTACGTCGAAACCGAGATCGGAATAGGCGCTGGCGATCACTTTCGAGCCGCGATCGTGCCCATCCTGGCCCATTTTGGCGATCAGAATGCGCGGGCGACGACCATTGTCGGCAAGGAACTGCTCCGTTTGCGCAACAATGGCATCGAACTCGGAGGCCGATTTCTCAGATTGATGATAGCTTTGCGCAATCACGCCGGTAACACACTGGCTTGGCACCAGATAACGGTCGAAAGCGGCTTCCAGCGCATCGGAAATTTCACCCAGGGTGGCGCGAACGCGAGCGGCATTAACAGCGGCAGCCAGCAGGTTTTCGTTATGCTGTGCGGCGTGAGTCAGGGCGTTCAACGCGGCTGTTACGGCGGCATCATCACGGGTGGCGCGAATGCGTTCCAGCGAAGCAATTTGCTCGTTACGCACCATCACGTTGTCGATCTCAAGTACATCGGTTTCGTCTTCGTGATCCAGTTTGTACTTGTTGACACCAACGATGACACGTTTGCCCTGGTCGATAAGCGACTGTTCGCGCGCTGAGGCCTATTCGATCATTCGTTTTGGCAGACCTGCTTCGATCGCTTTCGCCATACCACCGGCTTCGTCGATCTGTTGGATAATAGCTCTGGCTTGTTTGACGATTTGATCGGTCAGCGACTCAATGTAATAGGATCCGGCCAGTGGATCGACGGTGCGGCAGAGTTCTGATTCTTCCTGGATGATGATCTGGGTGTTGCGGGCAATGCGTGCTGAGAAATCGGTAGGCAAACCAAGCGCTTCGTCAAAGGCGTTGGTATGCAGTGACTGAGTACCGCCCAGCGTCGCAGCCAGTGCTTCAATGGTGGTGCGGATAACGTTGTTATACGGATCCTGTTCAGTCAGGCTCCAGCCTGAGGTCTGGCAGTGGGTACGCAGCGCCAGTGATTTCGGGTCCTGTGCGCCAAATCCACTGACCGCTTCGCTCCATAAATAACGTGCCGCACGCAACATGGCGACGTTCATAAACAGATCCATGCCGATGCCGAAGAAGAACGACAGGCGAGGAGCGAAGTCATCAATTTTCAGTCCGGCAGAGATTGCTGCTTTGATGTACTCAATCCCATCAGCGAGCGTAAATGCTACCTGCTGCACGCAGTTGGCACCCGCTTCACCCATGTGGTAACCGCTGATACTGATGGTATTAAATCGCGGCATGTTGCCGGAACACCAGGCGATGATGTCGGCGATAATGCGCATTGACGGTTTTGGCGGGTAAATATAGGTGTTGCGGCAGAGGTACTCTTTGAGGATATCGTTCTGAATGGTGCCGGTCAGTTTATCAGGTGTAACACCTTGCTCTTCCGCGGCGACGATATAAAACGCCAGTACTGGTAGCACTGCGCCATTCATGGTCATCGAAACCGACATTTTATCCAGCGGGATCTGGTCGAACAGGACTTTCATATCTTCCACGGTGTCGATAGCGACGCCCGCTTTGCCGACGTCGCCCGCCACGCGCGGGTTATCGGAGTCGTAGCCTCGGTGGGTGGCAAGGTCAAACGCAACGGAAAGACCTTTTTGCCCGGCGGCCAGGTTACGGCGATAAAAAGCGTTGGACTCTTTTGCTGTTGAAAAACCAGCATACTGACGGATGGTCCACGGTTGGGCGGTATACATAGTGGCACGCGGGCCACGAACGTAGGGCGGCAAACCAGGAAGGGTACCTGTCACCTCCAGATTATCGAGATCGGCTTCGGTATACAGCGGCTTGATGGTGATCCCTTCCGCGGTTTGCTGAACCAGCGAGTCGACAGTTTTCTCCCGACGGCTCAATTCCTTGTTGGCAAGCTGTTGCCACTCCTGCACGTTAGACATTATTTGCTCCGTAAAACGCAATCAAAATGAGGGTATTTGCGCCTACGGTGAGCTTTTTACGTGGGTTTGTCGCCAGCAAAAAAAATGCATTCAGACGTCGTTTTTTGCCGCCTGAGATTTGTCTATTTTGTGATGTGATTCAAGGAATACAAAAAGAAGTGAGGACAACGCCTGATATGTGCTATCAGGCATTATTTGATGGATTAATTCTGACGAAGGACTTTGTGACCATAATCGAGCAACGCATCAGTGACTTTACGCATCATGCGGCTTTCAGGAGCAAAGCGGTGCCAGTAGAGCATCCGGCGTTGAAATAGCCCTGGCGTTAAGTCAATCAGTTCACCGCTGGCTAGTTCTTTCTCGATTTGCAGGTGCGGGATCATACAGCAGGTGGTGCCCTGGCGAGCAAGTTGCACGAACGCTTCTGAAGAATTAACGATATGGCAGGGCACGCTGCCTGGAGGCAGATCGAAGTTTTGCTGCAAAAAGGCCTGGTGCATATCGTCAAGATGGTCAAAGGCGACCACAGGTGCTTTCAATAATGCCGAACGCGTTACGCCGTTAGGGAAATATTTTTCGGCAAACGGTTTTGAGCTGACGAACAGATAGTCAAGCGCACCGAGCTTATCGACAAGGCAACTCGGCAGCGCCTGATGTTGAATACTCACCGCGCCGACCACTTCGCCGCGCGCAGACGTTCCTGAGTACGGGTTTCATCTTCTACCTGCAAGTTGAGGCGGATAAGCGAATCAGCCAATACAGGAGCCAGTGCCGGAAGCAACCACGTCGCCAGACTGTCGGCGTTGACCGCCAGTGAAAGCAGCAGCGGAGTCGAACCGGTTTGTTCATCGCCCAGCCACTCTTCTTCCAGCAACTCCACCTGGCGCAGCAGTGCCAGCAGTTTTTGCCCTTGTTCCGTCGGGCGCGGCGGTACGGTACGCACCAACAGCGGCTGCCCGAACATATTTTCCAGTTGCTTAATGCGCTGTGAGACGGCTGATTGTGTAATGCACAGCTTTTGTGCCGCGCGCTCAAATCCTCGTTCACGTATCACCGCATCCAGTGCCTGTAATGTTCTGTAGTCCGGGCGTTTCATTGCTGTTGTCTGCTCCTGGTAAATGCTTTTTCCTGCACTATGACACAATTTTGTGTCAGGTTGCATATACCGCAGCCGTCGGCGGGTAACATTTGTATCAATGGTTAAACGCGCAGCTTAAAAGATCAGGGATTTGCGCTATTGCATTTCGCTTAGCGACTTCGCGCCCTGGTTATGTTGAATGGCGTGGCGTTATTGCCTCTGTTCGCACCGTGGAGCGGCATACCCAGACCGTTGTATGCTTTATTTGCGGGGCGAAAGGGGATGCCCGCCATTGCGCGATATTTTATGGATGAGTTAACCACCCGGCTTGCCAACGGGGTCTGAATCGCTTTTTTTGTATATAATGCGTGTGAAATTTCATACCACAGGCGAAACGATCATGACGCAGGATGAATTGAAAAAAGCAGTAGGATGGGCGGCACTTCAGTATGTTCAGCCCGGCACCATTGTTGGTGTAGGTACAGGTTCCACCGCCGCACACTTTATTGACGCGCTCGGCACGATGAAAGGCCAGATTGAAGGGGCCGTTTCCAGTTCAGATGCTTCCACTGAAAAACTGAAAAGCCTCGGCATTCACGTTTTTGATCTCAACGAAGTCGACAGCCTTGGCATCTACGTTGATGGCGCAGATGAAATCAACGGCCACATGCAAATGATCAAAGGCGGCGGCGCGGCGCTGACCCGTGAAAAAATCATTGCTTCGGTTGCGGAAAAATTTATCTGTATTGCCGACGCCTCCAAGCAGGTTGATATTCTGGGTAAATTCCCGCTGCCAGTAGAAGTTATCCCGATGGCACGTAGTGCAGTGGCGCGCCAGCTGGTGAAACTGGGCGGTCGTCCGGAATACCGTCAGGGCGTGGTGACCGATAATGGCAACGTGATCCTCGACGTCCACGGCATGGAAATCCTTGACCCGATAGCGATGGAAAACGCCATAAATGCGATTCCTGGCGTGGTGACTGTTGGCTTGTTTGCTAACCGTGGCGCGGACGTTGCGCTGATTGGCACACCTGACGGTGTCAAAACCATTGTGAAATGATCTGACGGGGGAACCTCCCCCGTTAAAAAAATTCTCTTCATTAAATTTGGTGACATGTGTCACGTTTTTACCTGGCTATTGTCGATTGCTCTAAATAAATCCTCTAAACCAGCATATTCAACCAAGAAATACCTTTGCGTGATATTTCCTCAACATCGCGACGCAAACGTTCATATTGCCGCAATATTATTTTTTGATATGTTGAAAGGCGGATGCAAATCCGCACACAACATTTCAAAGACAGGATTGGGTAAATGGCAAAGGTATCGCTGGAGAAAGACAAGATTAAGTTTCTGCTGGTAGAAGGCGTGCACCAAAAGGCGCTGGAAAGCCTTCGTGCAGCTGGTTACACCAACATCGAATTTCACAAAGGCGCGCTGGATGATGAACAATTAAAAGAATCCATCCGCGATGCCCACTTCATCGGCCTGCGATCCCGTACCCATCTGACTGAAGACGTGATCAACGCCGCAGAAAAGCTGGTCGCTATTGGCTGTTTCTGTATAGGAACAAACCAGGTTGATCTGGATGCGGCGGCAAAGCGCGGGATCCCGGTATTTAACGCACCGTTCTCAAATACGCGCTCTGTTGCGGAGCTGGTGATTGGCGAACTGCTGCTGCTATTGCGCGGCGTGCCGGAAGCCAATGCTAAAGCGCACCGTGGCGTGTGGAACAAACTGGCGGCGGGTTCTTTTGAAGCGCGCGGCAAAAAGCTGGGTATCATCGGCTACGGTCATATTGGTACGCAATTGGGCATTCTGGCTGAATCGCTGGGAATGTATGTTTACTTTTATGATATTGAAAATAAACTGCCGCTGGGCAACGCCACTCAGGTACAGCATCTTTCTGACCTGCTGAATATGAGCGATGTGGTGAGTCTGCATGTACCAGAGAATCCGTCCACCAAAAATATGATGGGCGCGAAAGAAATTTCACTAATGAAGCCCGGCTCGCTGCTGATTAATGCTTCGCGCGGTACTGTGGTGGATATTCCGGCGCTGTGTGATGCGCTGGCGAGCAAACATCTGGCGGGGGCGGCAATCGACGTATTCCCGACGGAACCGGCGACCAATAGCGATCCATTTACCTCTCCACTGTGTGAATTCGACAACGTACTTCTGACGCCACACATTGGCGGTTCGACTCAGGAAGCGCAGGAGAATATCGGCCTGGAAGTTGCGGGTAAATTGATCAAGTATTCTGACAATGGCTCAACGCTCTCTGCGGTGAACTTCCCGGAAGTCTCGCTGCCACTGCATGGTGGTCGTCGTCTGATGCACATCCACGAAAACCGTCCGGGCGTGCTAACTGCGCTGAACAAAATCTTCGCCGAGCAGGGCGTCAACATCGCCGCGCAATATCTACAAACTTCCGCCCAGATGGGTTATGTAGTTATTGATATTGAAGCTGACGAAGACGTTGCCGAAAAAGCGCTGCAGGCAATGAAAGCTATTCCGGGTACCATTCGCGCCCGTCTGCTGTACTAATTCCCCTTCTCTGAAAATTAACGGGCAGGTCACTGACTTGCCCGTTTTTTTATCCCTTCTCCACACCGTTGCCGCGTTGCGCATTCTACTTTGCGAGTCTGCTCCAGAAAATAAATCAAAGTCAGATCAATGCGTTGTGTTTATTTAATGGGGATTTACGATGGCGGGACAGCATGGGGCTGTAACGGTAAAGCCCTCACCGAAGCGAGGGCTTAAAGGAGAAGGGTTATGATGCGACTTGTCATCATACTGATTGTACTGTTACTGATAAGTTTCGGAGCTTATTAACAGTCAGTCTCTGGGGAGGAGTCATCCTCCCTTACCCTTACTCACTAAATTAGGTCAAAGAATCAACGATGTCAATCAGGGCGATGCGGGGTGCATCGCCCTGAACCGAACTTTTTGATAGCCACTTCATCGCCCACGTTTACTGCCGTAATAGATCCTTTTTCCCAAAAATTATCTCTGTTTTGCATGGGGTTTTTCGAACACGCTCGAAGAAAAGATTTAAAGGTAGATCAATGCGTTGTGGTTATTTAAAGAGAGCTTACGATAGCTGGGCAGCATGGGGCTGTAACGGTAAAGCCCTCACCGAAGCGAGGGCTTGAAGGAGAAGGGTTATGATGCGACTTGCCATCATACTGATTGTACTGTTACTCATAAGTTTCCCAGCTTATTAACAGTCAGTCACAGGGGAGGAGCAATCCTCCCTTACCCTTACTCACTAAATTAGGTTAAAGAATCAACGATGTCAATCAGGGCGATGCAGGTGTATCGCCCTTACCACTCCCAGACTTTCGACGGTGTAACCACCGCAGGAAGAGGGATATCCCACTCTTCAACGGGGAGTTTTTCCACCAACTGACAATCATGCGCATAACCCACCGGTTGCGTTTTATAGTGCTGCCAGTTTTGTAAGGTCCGATCATAAAAACCACCGCCCATTCCCAGGCGCTGACCGTACTCATCAAAGGCGACCAGCGGTGTGATCAGCACGTCTAATCGGGAAAGGGGTAGCACGTCACGCACATCCAGTTTTGGCTCATGGATTTTCAACCTGTTCATCACCAGTTCGCTTTGCGGATGGTAATTCAGGAACAGCAAATTACCAGCACTAAAGGGATGCAAAACTGGAAGATATACGCGCTTACCGGCGCGCCAGAGTTGTTCTATTAGCGGCTGGGTGTCGAGTTCACCATCAAAAGAGAGGAATACAGCGACCGTATGCGCCATCACCACCGGGGGATAAGTCATCATCCGGGTAGCGGCTTGTTGACCCATTTCCTGCTGTTGTTCCGGCGTTAACGCACGACGACGTTGCCGAATCATTTTGCGGATTTCTTGTCGGGATAATGTCAGTGGGAGTTCTGGTAGTTGCGTCATGGCTGGTGCCAGATAAGAAGGGAATCTCCGAGATGCCGCCGCAGGCTGTAACCCTTGAACCCTTGGTTCAAGGTGAATGTGTCGTCGCAGTTTTAAGGCTTCTCGGACGGACCGAGCATGCTCACCAACCGCGGAGCGCCACATTCTTGTGGTATGAAATATCGGCTCAGGGGACTGGCCCGCTTGCGAACATCTCAGAGAAATTTTGTCTTCACGGTTACTCTACCACAGTAAACCGAAAAGTGTCATTCAAAGTTTTGGTTAGTTTTTTCGGTGATGCGACCTTGTTCAAGTAACGCTTGTTCTATGGTCTGCTGCAGCATCCGAATACGCTGTTCCATACTTGCCGCGTAGTCACGAGTCTTCGCTTTTTCTTGCGCTAACTCATAGCTGATATTCAATGCGGCAATGAAGACCAACTGTTCAGTATTTGTGACTCTAGTGCGTTCTTTCAGATCTTGCAACCGTTGGTTCAGATCGTCCGCTGCCTGATTCAACGCATCCCTTTGGTCAGGCGGGCAGTTCACACGCAGTGAACGGCCAAAAATTTGGATATCGACGGGTTGTGCAGACATGCCACCTTCCTGCTGATTGACTGCGCTGCCTTCGTCTTTAGACCCATGGTCTGCGAAGGGGCGACACTATAGCTACCCTGATGAGAAGAGACAAGCCCTTTTCTGGTCCACCAGGGCCCAAAGTGGTAGCATATCATGAATATTCCTCCCTTTGACGACGAATGCTTATGTCTATACAGAACGAAATGCCTGGTTACAACGAAATGAACCAGTATCTGAACCAACAAGGGACGGGTCTGACCCCTGCCGAGATGCATGGTTTAATCAGTGGGATGATATGTGGCGGTAACGATGACAGCTCATGGCTGCCGCTACTTCACGACCTGACGAACGAAGGCATGGCTTTCGGTCATGAGCTGGCACAGGCACTACGTAAAATGCACTCTGCCACCAGCGATGCCCTGCAGGATGACGGCTTCCTTTTTCAGCTTTATCTGCCTGATGGCGATGATGTCAGCGTTTTCGATCGGGCTGATGCATTGGCAGGTTGGGTCAATCACTTCCTGCTTGGTCTTGGCGTTACGCAACCGAAGCTGGATAAAGTGACCGGCGAAACCGGTGAAGCTATCGACGATCTGCGTAACATTGCGCAACTGGGTTACGACGAAGACGAAGATCAGGAAGAGCTTGAAATGTCGCTTGAAGAGATCATCGAATACGTTCGTGTTGCCGCGCTGTTATGCCACGACACCTTTACTCATCCGCAACCGACCGCGCCAGAAGTACAAAAACCGACTCTACACTAAAAACAAAAAACGTAAGGAGAGTGTTATGAGTGAGATATCCCGGCAAGAGTTTCAGCGTCGCCGTCAGGCCCTGGTGGAGCAAATGCAACCCGGCAGCGCCGCGCTGATTTTTGCTGCACCAGAAGTAACACGTAGCGCCGACAGCGAATACCCCTATCGTCAGAACAGTGACTTCTGGTACTTCACCGGCTTTAACGAACCGGAAGCGGTGCTGGTGCTGATTAAAAGCGATGACACTCATAACCACAGCGTTCTGTTTAACCGCGTTCGCGACCTGACGGCGGAGATCTGGTTTGGCCGTCGCTTAGGCCAGGATGCCGCGCCAGAGAAACTGGGCGTTGACCGCGCACTGGCATTCAGCGAAATCAATCAGCAACTTTATCAACTACTTAACGGCCTGGATGTGGTTTACCATGCCCAGGGCGAATATGCATATGCTGATGAAATCATGAACAGTGCGCTGGAAAAACTGCGTAAAGGTTCGCGGCAAAATCTCACCGCACCGGCAACGATGATCGACTGGCGTCCTGTTGTTCATGAAATGCGCCTGTTCAAATCGCCAGAAGAGATTGCCGTACTCCGCCGCGCGGGAGAAATCACCGCCATGGCACATACACGGGCGATGGAAAAATGCCGTCCGGGAATGTTCGAGTACCATCTGGAAGGCGAAATTCACCACGAATTTAACCGCCACGGTGCGCGCTATCCGTCCTATAACACCATTGTCGGCAGCGGTGAAAACGGCTGCATTCTGCACTACACCGAAAACGAGAGTGAACTGCGCGACGGTGACCTGGTGTTGATTGACGCGGGTTGTGAATACAAAGGTTACGCGGGCGATATTACCCGCACCTTCCCGGTCAACGGCAAATTCACCCAGGCCCAGCGTGAAATCTACGACATTGTGCTGGAGTCTCTCGAAACCAGCCTGCGCCTGTATCGTCCGGGAACTTCCATTCTGGAAGTCACTGGTGAAGTGGTGCGCATCATGGTTAGCGGCCTGGTAAAACTCGGCATTCTGAAAGGTGATGTTGATGAACTGATCGCTCAGAATGCCCATCGTCCTTTCTTTATGCATGGCCTTAGCCACTGGTTAGGGCTAGATGTCCATGACGTTGGCGTTTATGGTCAGGATCGCTCGCGCATTCTGGAACCGGGCATGGTACTGACCGTAGAGCCAGGGCTGTATATTGCGCCGGATGCAGAAGTGCCAGAACAATATCGCGGTATCGGCATTCGTATTGAAGACGACATTGTGATTACCGAAACCGGTAACGAAAACCTCACCGCCAGCGTGGTGAAAAAGCCGGAAGAAATCGAAGCGTTGATGGCTGCTGCGAGAAAGCAATGAGCGTAATCATCGTCGGTGGCGGCATGGCGGGCGCGACGCTGGCGCTGGCTATTTCCCGGTTAAGTCACGGGGCGCTGCCGGTACATTTGATTGAAGCGACTGCGCCAGAGTCACATGCTCATCCGGGCTTTGATGGACGAGCGATAGCGCTGGCGGCGGGTACCTGTCAGCAACTGGCGCGCATCGGCGTCTGGCAATCTCTGGCGGATTGCGCAACTGCCATCACCACCGTGCATGTCAGCGATCGTGGTCACGCTGGATTTGTCACCCTCGCCGCAGAAGATTACCAACTGGCGGCGCTGGGACAGGTTGTCGAATTGCACAATGTCGGGCAACGGCTGTTTGCATTGCTGCGTAAAGCACCTGGCGTAACGCTGCATTGCCCTGATCGCGTGGCTAACGTTGCCCGTACTCAGAGTCACGTTGAAGTGACGCTGGAGAGTGGCGAGACGCTGACGGGCCGCGTGCTGGTAGCAGCTGATGGCACCCATTCAGCGTTAGCCACCGCGTGCGGCGTTGACTGGCAGCAGGAGCCTTACGAACAACTGGCCGTGATTGCCAACGTTGCGACTTCCGTTGCGCACGAAGGCCGCGCTTTTGAACGCTTCACGCAACATGGCCCGCTGGCGATGTTGCCAATGTCTGACGGACGCTGTTCGCTGGTCTGGTGTCATCCACTGGAACGGCGCGAAGAGGTGCTGTCGTGGAGCGACGAGAAGTTTTGCCGTGAACTCCAGTCGGCCTTTGGCTGGCGACTTGGAAAAATTACCCACGCCGGTAAACGCAGTGCTTATCCGCTGGCGTTAACCCGCGCCGCCAGAGCTATTACCCATCGTACCGTGCTGGTGGGCAATGCGGCGCAAACTCTGCACCCGATTGCCGGGCAAGGGTTTAACCTCGGTATGCGAGATGTCATGAGCCTTGCGGAAACCCTGACTCAGGCGCATGAGCGCGGAGAAGACATCGGTGATTACGGCATATTGTGCCGCTATCAGCAGCGTCGACAGAGCGATCGCGAAGCAACCATCGGCGTCACGGACAGCCTGGTACATCTTTTTGCCAACCGTTGGGCACCGCTGGTTGTCGGGCGCAACATCGGACTGATGACGATGGAATTATTCACCCCGGCACGCGATGTGCTGGCGCAGCGCACCCTCGGTTGGGTGGCGCGTTGAAGGCGGTTTTAAGGAATAAACAATGCAAAGTGTTGATGTAGCCATTGTTGGTGGCGGCATGGTGGGGCTGGCGGTTGCCTGCGGCTTACAGGGGAGCGGCTTACGCGTTGCCGTACTGGAGCAGCGCGTACCGGAACCTCTGGCGGCGGATGCACCACCACAACTGCGCGTTTCGGCTATCAATGCCGCCAGCGAAAAATTACTCACCCGTCTTGGCGTCTGGCAGGACATTCTCTCCCGTAGGGCCAGTTGTTATCACGGTATGGAAGTGTGGGACAAAGACAGTTTTGGTCACATTTCGTTTGACGATCAAAGCATGGGCTATAGCCATCTTGGGCATATCGTTGAAAACTCAGTGATTCACTACGCGCTGTGGAACAAAGCGCAGCAGTCGTCAGATATCACTCTGTTGGCCCCCGCAGAATTACAGCAGGTCGCCTGGGGAGAAAATGAAACTTTCCTGACGCTGAAAGATGGCAGCATGTTAACGGCGCGTCTGGTGATTGGCGCGGACGGTGCTAATTCCTGGTTGCGCAACAAAGCAGATATTTCGCTGACTTTCTGGGATTATCAGCATCACGCGCTGGTAGCGACCATTCGCACGGAAGAACCGCATGATGCGGTGGCGCGGCAGGTTTTCCATGGCGAAGGCATTCTGGCCTTTTTACCGCTTAGCGATCCGCATCTTTGCTCAATTGTCTGGTCACTGTCGCCAGAGGAAGCGCAGCGGATGCAGCAGGCAAGTGAAGATGAATTTAATCGCGCGTTAAATATCGCTTTTGATAATCGCCTGGGCTTATGCAAGGTTGAGAGCGCGCGTCAGGTGTTCCCACTGACGGGGCGTTATGCGCGCCAGTTTGCCGCGCACCGTCTGGTGCTAGTGGGCGACGCCGCGCATACCATTCACCCGCTGGCGGGGCAGGGAGTAAATCTCGGCTTTATGGATGCTGCAGAGCTGATTGCTGAACTGAAACGGTTGCATCGTCAGGGGAAAGACATCGGGCAGTACATTTACCTGCGCCGGTATGAGCGTAGCCGCAAGCACAGTGCAGCGCTGATGCTGGCTGGTATGCAGGGATTCCGCGATCTGTTTTCCGGTACCAATCCGGCGAAAAAACTGCTGCGTGATATTGGTTTGAAACTGGCCGACACGCTTCCTGGCGTTAAACCACAACTTATCCGCCAGGCAATGGGATTAAACGATTTGCCTGAATGGCTGCGTTAAAAATTTCTCTTCTGCTGTTTATTTGATACCCATCACACTTTCATCTCCCGGTTTTTTCGCCGGGAGATTTTCCTCATTTGAAATAAACTAATTTCACCTCCGTTTTCGCATTATATTTTCTAATGTCATTATTTTTTGATTTAGTGTTTTTTGACATTTTTTTAGCTCTTAATATTGCCTTATTCAAATTAGCTTTCTAATGGCATCATCTTTATATAGAAACTGGTGTGTTTTTTGGTTTTTTATTCTGTCGCGATTTTGGCGTTTTTTAACCATAAGCTAATGTGATGATCAATTTTACCTTATGGTTAACAGTCTGTTTCGGTGGTAAGTTCAGGCAAAAGAGAACGATTGCGTTGGGGACCGGGAGTGGCTCCGATGCTGGGTTTCGTGGTGATAATTTCACCATGAAAAGTTGTCAGCCCCGCTTATTCAATGAGGACAAGATGGCACAACAGACTCCTTTGTACGAACAACACACGCTTTGCGGCGCTCGCATGGTGGATTTCCACGGCTGGATGATGCCGCTGCATTACGGTTCGCAAATCGACGAACATCATGCGGTACGTACCGATGCCGGAATGTTTGATGTGTCACATATGACCATCGTCGATCTCCGCGGCAGCCGCACCCGGGAGTTTCTGCGTTATCTGCTGGCGAACGATGTGGCGAAGCTCACCAAAAGCGGCAAAGCCCTTTACTCGGGGATGTTGAATGCCTCTGGCGGTGTGATAGATGACCTCATCGTCTACTACTTTACTGAAGATTTCTTCCGCCTCGTTGTTAACTCCGCCACCCGCGAAAAAGACCTCTCCTGGATTACCCAACACGCTGAACCTTTCGGCATCGAAATTACCGTTCGTGATGACCTTTCCATGATTGCCGTGCAAGGGCCGAATGCGCAGGCAAAAGCTGCCACACTGTTTAATGACGCCCAGCGTCAGGCGGTGGAAGGGATGAAACCGTTCTTTGGCGTGCAGGCGGGCGATCTGTTTATTGCCACCACTGGTTATACCGGTGAAGCGGGCTATGAAATTGCGCTGCCCAATGAAAAAGCGGCCGATTTCTGGCGTGCGCTGGTGGAAGCGGGTGTTAAGCCATGTGGCTTGGGCGCGCGTGACACGCTGCGTCTGGAAGCGGGCATGAATCTTTATGGTCAGGAGATGGACGAAACTATTTCTCCTTTAGCCGCCAACATGGGCTGGACTATCGCCTGGGAACCGGCAGATCGTGACTTTATCGGTCGTGAAGCCCTGGAAGTGCAGCGTGAGCATGGTACAGAAAAACTGGTTGGTCTGGTGATGACCGAAAAAGGCGTGCTGCGTAATGAACTGCCGGTACGCTTTACCGATGCGCAGGGCAACCAGCATGAAGGCATTATCACCAGCGGTACTTTCTCCCCGACGCTGGGTTACAGCATTGCGCTGGCGCGCGTGCCGGAAGGTATTGGCGAAACGGCGATTGTGCAAATTCGCAACCGTGAAATGCCGGTTAAAGTGACAAAACCTGTTTTTGTGCGTAACGGCAAAGCCGTCGCGTGATTTACTTTTTTGGAGATTGATTGATGAGCAACGTACCAGCAGAACTGAAATACAGCAAAGAACACGAATGGCTGCGTAAAGAAGCCGACGGCACTTACACCGTTGGTATTACCGAACATGCTCAGGAGCTGTTAGGCGATATGGTGTTTGTTGACCTGCCGGAAGTGGGCGCAACGGTTAGCGCGGGCGATGACTGCGCGGTTGCCGAATCAGTAAAAGCGGCGTCAGACATTTATGCGCCAGTAAGCGGTGAAATCGTGGCGGTAAACGACGCACTGAGCGATTCCCCGGAACTGGTGAACAGCGAACCGTATGCAGGTGGCTGGATCTTTAAAATCAAAGCCAGCGATGAAAGCGAACTGGAATCACTGCTGGATGCGACCGCATACGAAGCATTGTTAGAAGACGAGTAACGGCTTTATTCCTCTTCTGCGGGAGAGGATCAGGGTGAGGAAAATTTATGCCTCACCCTCACTCTCTTCGTAAGGAGAGAGGTTCACAATTCACTGCACGTTTCAGGAACCATCGCTCATGACACAGACGTTAAGCCAGCTTGAAAACAGCGGCGCTTTTATTGAACGCCATATCGGACCGGACGCCGCGCAACAGCAAGAAATGCTGAATGCCGTTGGCGCACAATCGTTAAACGCGCTGACCGGCCAGATTGTACCGAAAGATATTCAGCTTGCGACCCCGCCGCAGGTTGGCGCACCGGCGACCGAATACGCCGCACTGGCAGAACTCAAGGCTATTGCCAGTCGCAATAAACGCTTCACGTCTTACATCGGCATGGGTTACACCGCCGTGCAGCTACCGCCGGTTATCCTGCGTAACATGCTGGAAAATCCGGGCTGGTATACCGCGTACACTCCGTATCAACCTGAAGTCTCCCAGGGCCGCCTTGAAGCACTGCTCAACTTCCAGCAGGTAACGCTGGATTTGACTGGACTGGATATGGCCTCTGCTTCTCTTCTGGACGAGGCCACCGCTGCCGCCGAAGCAATGGCGATGGCGAAACGCGTCAGCAAACTGAAAAATGCCAACCGCTTCTTCGTGGCTTCCGATGTGCATCCGCAAACGCTGGATGTGGTCCGTACTCGTGCCGAAACCTTTGGTTTTGAAGTGATTGTCGATGACGCGCAAAAAGTGCTCGACCATCAGGACGTCTTCGGCGTGCTGTTACAGCAGGTAGGCACTACCGGTGAAATTCACGACTACACTGCGCTTATTAGCGAACTGAAATCACGCAAAATTGTGGTCAGCGTTGCCGCCGATATTATGGCGCTGGTGCTGTTAACTGCGCCGGGTAAACAGGGCGCGGATATTGTTTTTGGTTCGGCGCAACGCTTCGGCGTGCCGATGGGCTACGGTGGCCCACACGCGGCATTCTTTGCGGCGAAAGATGAATACAAACGCTCAATGCCGGGCCGTATTATCGGTGTATCGAAAGATGCAGCTGGCAATACCGCGCTGCGCATGGCGATGCAGACTCGCGAGCAACATATCCGCCGTGAGAAAGCGAACTCCAACATTTGTACTTCCCAGGTACTGCTGGCAAACATCGCCAGCCTGTATGCCGTTTATCACGGCCCGGTTGGCCTGAAACGTATCGCTAACCGCATTCACCGTTTGACCGATATCCTGGCGGCAGGCCTGCAACAAAAAGGTCTGAAGCTGCGCCATGCGCACTATTTCGACACTCTGTGTGTGGAAGTGGCCGACAAGGCGGGCGTACTGGCGCGTGCCGAAGCGGCTGAAATCAACCTGCGTAGCGATATCCTGAACGCGGTTGGGATCACCCTTGATGAAACCACCACGCGTGAAAACGTAATGCAGCTTTTCAGCGTGCTGCTGGGCGATAACCACGGGCTGGAGATCGACACGCTGGACAAAGACGTGGCTCACGACAGCCGCTCTATTCAGCCTGCGATGCTGCGCGACGACGAAATCCTCACTCATCCGGTGTTTAATCGCTACCACAGCGAAACCGAAATGATGCGCTATATGCACTCGCTGGAGCGTAAAGATCTGGCGCTGAATCAGGCGATGATCCCGCTGGGTTCCTGCACCATGAAACTGAACGCCGCCGCCGAGATGATCCCAATCACCTGGCCGGAATTTGCCGAACTGCACCCGTTTTGCCCGCCGGAACAGGCTGAAGGTTATCAGCAGATGATTGCGCAGCTGGCTGACTGGCTGGTGAAACTGACCGGTTACGACGCCGTTTGTATGCAGCCGAACTCCGGCGCACAGGGCGAATACGCGGGCCTGCTGGCGATTCGTCATTATCATGAAAGCCGCAACGAAGGGCATCGCGATATCTGCCTGATCCCGGCTTCTGCGCACGGAACTAACCCCGCTTCTGCACATATGGCAGGAATGCAGGTGGTGGTTGTGGCGTGTGATAAAAACGGCAACATCGATCTGACTGATCTGCGCGCGAAAGCGGAACAGGCGGGCGATAACCTCTCCTGTATCATGGTGACTTATCCCTCTACCCACGGCGTGTATGAAGAAACGATCCGTGAAGTGTGTGAAGTCGTGCATCAGTTCGGCGGTCAGGTTTACCTTGATGGCGCGAACATGAACGCCCAGGTTGGCATCACCTCGCCGGGCTTTATTGGCGCGGACGTTTCGCACCTCAACCTGCATAAAACTTTCTGCATTCCGCACGGCGGTGGTGGTCCGGGTATGGGACCGATCGGTGTGAAAGCGCATCTGGCACCGTTTGTACCGGGTCATAGCGTGGTGCAAATCGAAGGCATGTTAACCCGTCAGGGCGCAGTTTCTGCGGCACCGTTCGGTAGCGCCTCTATCCTGCCAATCAGCTGGATGTACATCCGCATGATGGGCGCAGAAGGGCTGAAAAAAGCAAGCCAGGTGGCAATCCTCAACGCCAACTATATTGCCAGCCGCCTGCAGGATGCCTTCCCGGTGCTGTATACCGGTCGCGACGGTCGCGTGGCGCACGAATGTATTCTCGATATTCGCCCGCTGAAAGAAGAAACCAGCATCAGCGAGCTGGATATTGCCAAGCGCCTGATCGACTACGGTTTCCACGCGCCGACGATGTCGTTCCCGGTGGCGGGTACGCTGATGGTTGAACCGACTGAATCTGAAAGCAAAGTGGAACTGGATCGCTTTATCGACGCGATGCTGGCTATCCGCGCAGAAATTGACCAGGTGAAAGCCGGTGTCTGGCCGCTGGAAGATAACCCGCTGGTGAACGCGCCGCACATTCAGAGCGAACTGGTCGCCGAGTGGGCGCATCCGTACAGCCGTGAAGTTGCGGTATTCCCGGCAGGCGTGGCAGACAAATACTGGCCGACGGTGAAACGTCTGGATGATGTTTACGGCGACCGTAACCTGTTCTGCTCCTGCGTACCGATTAGCGAATACCAGTAATTCACTGATTCGACTATTTTCTAAAGGCGCTTCGGCGCCTTTTTAGTCAGATGACAAAGTACAAAAGTGCTCAGACAGTCCCCTCGCCCCTTTGGGGAGAGGGTTAGGGTGAGGGGAACAGGCCGGCACTGGCGCGAATATTTTACCCTCACCCCGGCCATCTCCCTGAAAGGGCGAGGGGAAAAGCGTGCCAACATTGAAGATTGAGCCAGTTTGTTAGCAATCTCAAAGATACGTCAACGAATTAATTTTTCTCGGAAAAACAAATGGCTATAGCACTTGTGACCGGTGGCAGTCGCGGCATCGGGCGGGCAACTGCATTACTGTTGGCGAAAGAAGAGTATACGGTGGCGGTTAATTATCAACAAAACCTCCATGCGGCGCAGGAAGTGGTGAACTTAATCACGCAAGCCGGTGGCAAGGCATTCGTGCTCCAGGCGGATATCAGCGACGAAAATCAGGTCATCGCAATGTTTACAGCAATCGATCAGCACGATGAACCGCTAGCAGCGCTGGTCAATAACGCCGGGATCTTGTTTACCCAGTGCACCGTTGAAAACCTTACCGCAGAGCGAATCAACCGAGTACTTTCCACCAACGTGACGGGATATTTTCTCTGCTGCCGCGAGGCGGTAAAACGCATGGCGCTTAAAAATGGTGGCAGTGGCGGCGCTATCGTCAATGTCTCTTCGGTGGCCTCACGGTTGGGTTCGCCAGGGGAATATGTTGATTACGCGGCATCGAAAGGGGCGATTGATACGTTAACCACCGGACTATCGCTGGAAGTCGCCGCGCAGGGGATCCGCGTTAACTGCGTGCGGCCAAGGTTTATTTATACCGAAATGCACGCCAGCGGCGGCGAGCTTGGACGCGTCGATCGCGTTAAGTCGAACATCCCCATGCAGCGTGGTGGACAGGCAGAAGAGGTCGCGCAGGCCATTGTCTGGCTACTAAGTGATAAAGCCTCTTACGTCACGGGAAGTTTTATCGATTTGGCGGGCGGGAAATAAAACAGGGAAGTTGTCTGACCGGATGCAACAAGTATTGCATCCGGTACTTCATCGACTTAAAGCTTCTCGCCGTTGCTGGCAATCACCTCTTTGTACCAGTTAAAGCTCTTCTTACGTGAACGCGACATATCGCCAGTACCGTCGTCATGTTTATTCACATAGATAAAGCCGTAGCGTTTGCTGTACTGCCCGGTAGTGAATGACACGCAGTCGATGCAGCCCCACGGTGTGTAGCCCATCAGATCCACACCATCGTAAGTCACTGCTTTTTTCATCTCTTCAATATGGGCGCGCAGGTAGTCAATGCGGTAGTCGTCGTTGATGCTGCCATCTTCTTCCACTTTGTCGTAAGCGCCAAAACCGTTTTCGACAATAAACAGCGGCCTCTGATAACGCTCATACAGTTCGCAAAGGGCATAGCGCAGACCTACTGGATCAATCTGCCAGCCCCAGTCAGACGCTTTAACATACGGGTTCGGTACGCTGCCTTCAAAACCAGAGATCGCATCGCCGGTGCCGCCTTCGGCCTTCACTGCGTTGATCATGTAATAGCTGAAACCAAGATAATCGCAGGTGCCTTCACGCAGTACATCCAGATCGCCATCTTCCATTTTGATGTTAAATCCGCGACGCTCCCACTCGTTCAACACATAGGACGGGTAATAGCCGCGTAGCTGCACATCGGTAAAGACGTAGCGTTCGCGCATCGACTCCTGAGCGAACATCACATCGTCCGGGTTACAGGAGTAAGGATAGAGCGGCACCATCGCCAGCATACAGCCGACTTTCATCTCCGGGTTAATGCGACGCGCGGCTTTCACTGCCAGGGCGCTGGCGACAAACTGGTGATGCAGCACCTGGTACATCGTCTCTTCCGGGTTGTCATGCTCGGTATACACCACGCCGGAGCAGCAGTAACCAAACAGCGGCGCACGCCAGTTACGCTGGTTGTTTATTTCGTTGAAGGTCATCCAGTATTTGACTTTATGCTTGTAGCGTTCGAATACCACTTCCGCGAAACGGACAAAGAAATCAACGACTTTACGGTTGGTCCAGCTACCGTATTGCTGCACCAGATGCAGCGGTATTTCAAAGTGGGAGAGGGTTATCACCGGTTCGATGTTGTATTTCAGCAGTTCATCGAACAGAGAGTCGTAAAACTTCAGCCCTTCTTCGTTTGGCTGAGCTTCATCACCTTTTGGAAAAATACGCGTCCAGGCGATGGAAGTCCGAAAACATTTGAAGCCCATTTCGGCAAATAGCTTGATGTCTTCCTTGTAGTGACCATAAAAATCAACGGCTTCATGGTTTGGATAGTATTTTCCTGGCAAGACTTCTTTGGTGATTTCGCGCGGCACGCCGTGTGCGCCACCGGTCAGAACGTCACAAATGCTCGGTCCTTTGCCGCCTTTGTTCCAGCCGCCTTCGACCTGATGAGCGGCAACGGCGCCACCCCATAAGAAATCTTTCGGTAAGGTGAGTTTTTTCACTATCATAGGCTCCAGATGAGTCAATTCTTACAGGAAATAGTACCATGCAGCCAAACGACATCACTTTTTTTCAACGTTTCCAGGATGACATTCTGGCTGGGCGTAAAACCATCACCATCCGCGACGAGTCTGAATCGCACTTCAAAACGGGTGATGTGCTTCGTGTCGGACGTTTTGAAGATGACGGTTATTTTTGCACGATTGAAGTCACCGCAACCTCAACCGTAACGCTGGATACGCTGACGGAAAAACATGCAGAGCAGGAAAATATGACCCTGACTGAACTGATAAAGGTCATTGCCGACATCTATCCCGGTCAGACACAGTTTTATGTGATTGAATTTAAATGTCTTTAAATTGAACTCACGCCTGTTAGTTGAAATTTCTCATTTAATTTCATGATTTTTAGGAGATTAGTCTCAAATCAGAATTTATTTTAGCTAACAGGTGTTCACTGGAACTATTCTCAGTTACGCTGGAGAGGTATACATGTGCGTGTACGTTTCTCCGGAGTAAGTTATGGTTCAGAAGCCCCTCATTAAGCAGGGATATTCGCTGGCAGAGGAAATTGCCAACAGCGTCAGTCACGGCATTGGGTTGGTGTTTGGTATCGTTGGGCTGGTGTTGCTACTGGTTCAGGCGGTGGATCTCAATGCCAGCGCCACAGCGATAACCAGCTACAGCCTCTATGGCGGCAGTATGATCCTGCTGTTCCTCGCTTCGACGCTCTATCACGCCATTCCTCATCAGCGGGCAAAAATGTGGCTGAAGAAATTTGACCATTGCGCTATTTACCTGTTGATTGCCGGAACCTACACGCCGTTTTTGCTGGTGGGGCTGGATTCTCCGTTAGCGCGCGGGTTGATGATTGTTATCTGGAGCCTGGCATTGCTGGGGATTCTGTTTAAACTGACCATCGCGCACCGATTCAAAATTTTATCTCTGGTGACCTATCTGGCGATGGGCTGGCTGTCGCTGGTGGTAATTTATGAAATGGCAGTTAAGCTCGCGGCGGGCAGCGTTACCTTACTGGCGGTAGGCGGCGTGGTTTATTCGCTCGGAGTGATTTTCTATGTCTGCAAACGCATTCCCTACAATCATGCCATCTGGCACGGCTTCGTGCTCGGCGGCAGTGTGTGCCACTTTCTGGCGATCTATTTGTATATTGGGCAGGCGTAATGGGTATGCCTTTGTAGGCCTGATAAGACGCGTCAGCGTCATCAGGCGATAAATGCCTGATGCGATACAGAGATTTACTCTTCGAGTGAATACGGCAGCGGCTCGATATGCAGTGTATTCGCATCGTCGCGTACGCGGAAGATGCTGTCCGGTTCCATATCGTTATTCATGACGACCTGTACCACGACCTGACCATCTTCCAGTTTTACCGCAGCCAGCACCGTACCGGTACGACGCCAGTTCTCGCCCATTTTCAGCTCTAAGTCTTCACCAGCTTCCGGCAGTCGGCTGGCGCTACCTGCCAGCAACCAGAGCGCACGTTTATTGGCACCACGGAATTTTGCTCGCGCCACCATCTCTTGTCCGGTATAACAGCCTTTCTTAAAACTGATACCGCCCAGCGCCTGGAGATTGGTCGCCTGTGGGATAAACTGCCCGCTGTTCGCGGCATCAATCACCGGGAAACCCGCTTCAATGTTTAATGCCAGCCACTGTTGGCTATTGTTCAGTTCCGCTTCACCGCGCAGTTTATCGGTCAGCATATTGGCAGTAGCTTCATCGGTTACGATCAGGAAACGTTCTGCCGGGTGTTCAAACCATAGCAAAGTGGTCGCGCCTTCTTTAACTACCTGTTTTTCTCTCGAAGGTAGTTCACTAAAGAGATTGGCGAGCGCGGCGCGCGCCTGAAAACCGGCAACACCAAGCAGCACACGCTCGTCGTCTGGCGCGATGGTCACTTTAGAGAACACCGCATATTTTTTCAGTTCAGTCAGCTGCGGTTCACGCACGCTGCGCCGTTCAATCCACGCAAAGCCATCGCCGTCGCGGAACAGACGTAAATTGCTCCACATTTTACCTTTGGCGTCGCAATGGGCGGCGAGCAGGTGCTGATTTTCTGTCATCTGGCTGACATCTGCTGTCACCTGACCCTGCATATATTTTTCGCTGTCCGCGCCAGTAATGGTGGCAAGCGCCCAGTCATCAAGCGTCATCAGCGTCAGCGGTAAACGGGCAGAAGCCGTAGGCTGACGGGGAGGAAAAGGTGTAAAAGCCATAATAGAGTCCTGAGTTGCTTAACGGCGTATTAATAACTAATGGTAAAAGAGCTATGAGGCAATGCAAGTGCTTTCACTACGCGATCTGTGCCTTCTGCGAGGCGACTTCCAAAAAAATGAAGCTCTTGAATTGTTGTGAATTAATTTCGCGATCGCGATGGTGTTTACTGATATTCCCGTAAAAGAAGTCGAAAAACACGTTACAATAGCCGGGTACTGGATTTTCGTGAGACAGGAAGAAGATGGACATTAACAACAAAGCCCGCATTCATTGGGCATGCCGCCGTGGTATGCGCGAACTCGATATTTCAATCATGCCGTTTTTCGAACATGAGTACGACAGCTTAAGCGATGACGAAAAACGCATCTTTATTCGTCTGCTGGAATGTGACGATCCGGACCTGTTTAACTGGCTGATGAATCACGGTAAACCGGCCGATGCAGAACTGGAAATGATGGTCCGACTCATCCAGACACGGAACCGGGAACGTGGTCCTGTGGCAATCTGATTTGCGCGTCTCCTGGCGCGCACAGTGGCTTTCCTTGCTGATTCATGGGCTGGTTGCCGCTGTTATTTTACTCATGCCCTGGCCGCTCAGTTACACCCCGTTATGGATGGTGTTACTTTCGCTGGTGGTATTTGATTGCGTTCGCAGCCAGCGGCGTATTAATGCTCGCCAGGGGGAAATTCGATTGTTGATGGACGGGCGTTTGCGTTGGCAAGGGCAGGAGTGGAGCATCGTCAAAGCACCGTGGATGATTAAGAGCGGCATGATGCTGCGTTTACGTTCTGATGGCGGTAAACGGCAACATTTATGGCTGGCAGCCGACAGCATGGACGAAGCTGAATGGCGGGATTTACGGCGGATTTTGTTGCAACAAGAGACGCAAAGATAAATATGACGGCAAAGCATATGCGCTAAGCCGTCAGTGAGATCAGGCGTAATGCTCTGCCATTTCGTTGAGGATTTGCTCGCACCAGCTCTGAATACGCTCGTCGCTAAGGTCATACTGGTTAGTTTCATCCAGCGCCAGACCCACGAACAGTTGCCCGTCAGCAATCACCGGTTTCGGGCTGGTAAATTCATATCCTTCCGTTGGCCAGTAGCCGACGAACTTCACGCCTTTGGTCGAGAGTTTGTCATGCAGCATACCGAGCGCATCGAGGAACCACTCGCCGTATCCCAGTTGATCGCCAAGCCCATACAGCGCAACAATTTTACCTTCAAGGTTCAGGTCGTCGAGCTGATCCCAGACGGCTTCCCAGTCTTCCTGGATTTCGCCAAAATCCCAGGTCGGGATACCCAGAATGAGCACATCGTACTGCTCCATTAATTTCGGGGAGTCGTCCTTGAGGTTATGTAAGGTCACCAGTTCTGGGCCGATAATATCGCGGATTTTTTCTGCCGCCATTTCGGTGTAACAGGTGCTGGAACCGTAAAAAAGACCCATATTCATAACGTAAGCTTCTCGATTCTGCTGTGGCTTTTGCGGCTAGTGTATCAGAATCGCTTTAGTCACGGCACAATAAGGCATAATGGATCAAATGAGTGACCATAAGGGGCGCAAGTGAAACAGGATCTGGCACGCATCGAGCAGTTTCTTGATGCTCTGTGGCTGGAAAAAAATCTGGCTGAAAATACGTTGAACGCTTACCGTCGCGATCTGTCAATGATGGTGGAGTGGTTGCATCACCGCGGGTTGACGCTGGCGACGGCGCAAAGTGACGATTTGCAGGCATTACTGGCAGAACGGCTAGAGGGCGGGTATAAAGCCACCAGCTCAGCGCGTTTGCTGAGTGCAGTGCGCCGATTGTTCCAGTATCTTTATCGCGAAAAGTTTCGTGAAGACGATCCCAGTGCGCATCTCGCTTCACCGAAATTGCCACAGCGTTTGCCAAAAGATTTAAGCGAAGCGCAGGTCGAACGTTTATTACAGGCACCATTAATTGATCAGCCACTGGAGCTACGCGATAAAGCCATGCTTGAAGTGTTGTATGCTACCGGGCTGCGTGTCTCTGAACTGGTCGGGCTGACAATGAGTGATATCAGCCTACGTCAGGGCGTAGTGCGGGTCATTGGTAAAGGCAACAAAGAGCGCCTGGTGCCGTTAGGTGAAGAGGCCGTTTACTGGCTGGAAACCTATCTGGAACATGGGCGTCCGTGGCTGTTGAATGGTGTGTCAATTGACGTGTTGTTTCCCAGCCAGCGTGCGCAGCAGATGACGCGACAGACCTTCTGGCACCGCATTAAACATTATGCCGTGCTGGCGGGTATCGACAGCGAAAAGCTGTCACCGCATGTGTTGCGTCACGCTTTTGCCACTCATTTATTAAATCATGGTGCGGATTTACGCGTGGTGCAGATGCTACTGGGCCACAGCGATCTCTCCACCACGCAAATTTATACGCATGTCGCTACCGAGCGTCTGCGGCAACTTCATCAACAGCATCACCCGCGGGCGTGATGTCTGAAAAGAACGGGAAGATTTATGAAGAAAGGTTTTATGTTGTTTACTTTGTTAGCGGCGTTTTCAGGCTTTGCTCAGGCTGATGACGCGGCAATTCAACAAACGTTAGCCAAAATGGGCATTAAAAGCAGCGATATTCAGCCAGCACCCGTGGCTGGCATGAAGACTGTGCTGACTAACAGCGGTGTGTTGTACATCACCGATGACGGTAAACATATCATTCAGGGGCCAATGTATGACGTTAGTGGCGCGGCTCCGGTCAATGTCACCAATAAAATGCTGCTAAAGCAGTTGAATGCGCTTGAAAAAGAGATGATCGTTTATAAAGCGCCGCAGGAAAAACACGTCATCACCGTGTTTACTGATATTACCTGTGGGTACTGCCACAAACTGCATGAGCAAATGGCAGACTACAACGCGCTGGGGATCACCGTGCGTTATCTTGCTTTCCCGCGCCAGGGGCTGGAGAGCCAGGCTGAGCAACAAATGAAAGCCATCTGGTGTGCGAAAGATAAAAACAAAGCGTTTGATGATGTGATGGCTGGTAAAGCTGCCACTCCGGCAAGTTGCGATATCGATATTGCCGATCATTACGCACTTGGCGTCCAGCTTGGCGTTAGCGGCACTCCGGCAATTGTGCTGAGCAATGGCACACTTGTTCCGGGTTACCAGCCGCCGAAAGAGATGAAAGAATTCCTCGACGAACACCAAAAAATGACCAGCGGTAATTAATTCGCGTGAAACAACAGATACAACTTCGTCGCCGTGAAGTCGATGAAACGGCAGACTTGCCCGCTGAATTGCCTCCCTTGCTGCGCCGTTTATACGCCAGCCGGGGAGTACGCAGTGCGCAAGAACTGGAACGCAGTGTTAAAGGTATGTTGCCCTGGCAGCAACTAAGCGGTGTCGAAAAGGCCGTTGAGATCCTTTACAACGCTTTTCGCGAAGGAACGCGGATTATTGTGGTCGGTGATTTCGACGCCGACGGCGCGACCAGCACGGCTCTAAGCGTGCTGGCGATGCGCTCGCTTGGTTGCAGCAATATCGACTACCTGGTACCAAACCGTTTCGAAGACGGTTACGGCTTAAGCCCGGAAGTGGTCGATCAGGCCCATGCCCGTGGCGCGCAGTTAATTGTCACGGTGGATAACGGTATTTCCTCCCATGCGGGGGTTGAACACGCTCGCTCGTTGGGCATTCCGGTTATTGTTACCGATCACCATTTGCCAGGCGAAACATTACCCGCGGCGGAAGCGATCATTAACCCTAACTTGCGCGACTGTAATTTCCCGTCGAAATCACTGGCAGGCGTGGGTGTGGCGTTTTATCTGATGCTGGCGCTGCGCACCTTTTTGCGCGATCAGGGCTGGTTTGATGAGCGCGGCATCGCAATTCCTAACCTGGCAGAACTGCTGGATCTGGTCGCGCTGGGGACAGTGGCGGACGTCGTGCCGCTGGACGCTAATAATCGCATTCTGACCTGGCAGGGGATGAGTCGCATCCGTGCCGGAAAGTGCCGTCCAGGGATTAAAGCGCTGCTGGAAGTGGCAAACCGTGATGCACAAAAACTCGCCGCCAGCGATTTAGGTTTTGCGCTGGGGCCACGTCTCAATGCTGCCGGGCGACTGGACGATATGTCCGTCGGTGTGGCGCTGTTGCTGTGCGACAACATCGGCGAAGCGCGCGTGCTGGCAAATGAACTCGATGCGCTAAATCAGACGCGAAAAGAGATCGAACAAGGAATGCAGATTGAAGCCTTGACCCTGTGCGAGAAACTGGAGCGAAGTCGCGACACGCTACCCGGCGGGCTGGCAATGTATCACCCCGAATGGCATCAGGGCGTTGTCGGTATTCTGGCTTCGCGCATCAAAGAGCGTTTTCACCGTCCGGTTATCGCCTTTGCGCCAGCAGGTGATGGTACGCTGAAAGGTTCCGGTCGCTCCATTCAGGGGCTGCATATGCGTGATGCGCTGGAGCGATTAGACACACTCTACCCCGGTATGATGCTGAAGTTTGGCGGTCATGCGATGGCGGCGGGTTTGTCGCTGGAAGAGGATAAATTCGAACTCTTTCAACAACGGTTTGGCGAGCTGGTTACCGAGTGGCTGGCCCCTTCGCTATTGCAAGGCGAAGTGGTGTCAGACGGCCCGTTAAGCCCGGCCGAAATGACCATGGAAGTGGCGCAGCTGCTGCGCGATGCTGGCCCGTGGGGGCAGATGTTCCCGGAGCCGCTGTTTGATGGTCATTTCCGTCTGCTGCAACAGCGGCTGGTGGGCGAACGTCATTTGAAAGTCATGGTCGAACCGGTCGGCGGCGGTCCGCTGCTGGATGGTATTGCTTTTAATGTCGATACCGCCCTCTGGCCGGATAACGGCGTGCGCGAAGTGCAACTGGCTTACAAGCTCGATATCAACGAGTTTCGCGGCAACCGCAGCCTGCAAATTATCATCGACAATATCTGGCCAATTTAGCGTCATCTTCTCTATAAAAAAGAGCGTGGATTGGGTACAATCCCGCTCTTATCACCGCATTTTGACTAGCTCAATAAAAGAAATCAGACCATGTTTGAAATTAATCCGGTAAATAATCGCATTCAGGACCTCACGGAACGCTCCGACGTTCTTAGGGGGTATCTTTGACTACGACGCCAAGAAAGAGCGTCTGGAAGAAGTAAACGCCGAGCTGGAACAGCCGGATGTCTGGAACGAACCCGAACGCGCACAGGCGCTGGGTAAAGAGCGTTCCTCCCTCGAAGCCGTTGTCGACACCCTCGACCAAATGAAACAGGGGCTGGAAGATGTTTCTGGTCTGCTGGAACTGGCTGTAGAAGCTGACGACGAAGAAACCTTTAACGAAGCCGTTGCTGAACTCGACGCCCTGGAAGAAAAACTGGCGCAGCTTGAGTTCCGCCGTATGTTCTCTGGCGAATATGACAGCGCCGACTGCTACCTCGATATTCAGGCGGGGTCTGGCGGTACGGAAGCACAGGACTGGGCGAGCATGCTTGAGCGTATGTATTTGCGCTGGGCAGAATCGCGTGGTTTCAAAACTGAAATCATCGAAGAGTCGGAAGGTGAAGTGGCGGGTATTAAATCCGTGACGATCAAAATCTCCGGCGATTACGCTTACGGCTGGCTGCGTACAGAAACTGGCGTTCACCGCCTGGTGCGTAAGAGCCCGTTTGACTCCGGCGGTCGTCGCCACACGTCGTTCAGCTCCGCGTTTGTTTATCCGGAAGTTGATGATGATATTGATATCGAAATCAACCCGGCGGATCTGCGCATTGACGTTTATCGCGCGTCCGGCGCGGGCGGTCAGCACGTTAACCGTACCGAATCTGCGGTGCGTATTACCCACATCCCGACCGGGATCGTGACCCAGTGCCAGAACGACCGTTCCCAGCACAAGAATAAAGACCAGGCCATGAAGCAGATGAAAGCGAAGCTTTATGAACTGGAGATGCAGAAGAAAAATGCTGAGAAACAGGCGATGGAAGATAACAAATCCGACATCGGCTGGGGCAGCCAGATTCGTTCTTATGTCCTTGATGACTCCCGCATTAAAGATCTGCGCACCGGGGTTGAAACCCGCAATACGCAGGCCGTGCTGGACGGCAGCCTGGATCAATTTATCGAAGCAAGTTTGAAAGCAGGGTTATGAGGAACCAACATGTCTGAACAACACGCACAGGGCGCTGACGCGGTAGTCGATCTTAACAATGAACTGAAAACGCGTCGTGAGAAGCTGGCGAACCTGCGTGAGCAGGGAATTGCCTTCCCGAACGATTTCCGTCGCGATCATACCTCTGACCAATTGCACGCAGAATTCGACGGTAAAGAGAACGAAGAACTGGAAGCGCTGAACATCGAAGTCGCCGTTGCTGGCCGCATGATGACCCGCCGTATTATGGGTAAAGCCTCTTTTGTTACCCTGCAGGACGTTGGCGGTCGTATTCAGCTGTACGTTGCCCGTGACGATCTTCCGGAAGGCGTTTACAACGAGCAGTTCAAAAAATGGGATCTCGGCGACATCCTCGGCGCGAAAGGTAAACTGTTCAAAACCAAAACCGGCGAACTGTCTATCCACTGCACCGAGCTGCGTCTGCTGACCAAAGCACTGCGTCCGCTGCCGGACAAATTCCACGGCTTGCAGGATCAGGAAGCGCGCTATCGTCAGCGTTATCTGGATCTCATCTCTAACGATGAATCCCGCAACACCTTTAAAGTGCGTTCGCAGATCCTCTCTGGCATTCGCCAGTTCATGGTAAATCGCGGCTTTATGGAAGTTGAAACGCCGATGATGCAGGTGATCCCAGGCGGTGCCGCTGCGCGTCCGTTTATCACCCATCATAACGCGCTGGATCTTGACATGTACCTGCGTATCGCGCCGGAACTGTACCTCAAGCGTCTGGTGGTCGGTGGCTTCGAGCGTGTATTCGAAATCAACCGTAACTTCCGTAACGAAGGTATTTCCGTACGTCATAACCCAGAGTTCACCATGATGGAACTCTATATGGCTTACGCAGATTACAAAGATCTGATCGAGCTGACCGAATCGCTGTTCCGTACTCTGGCACAGGATATTCTCGGTAAGACGGAAGTCACCTACGGCGACGTGACGCTGGACTTCGGTAAACCGTTCGAAAAACTGACCATGCGTGAAGCGATCAAGAAATATCGCCCGGAAACCGACATGGCGGATCTGGACAACTTCGACTCTGCAAAAGCGATTGCTGAATCTATCGGCATCCACGTTGAGAAGAGCTGGGGTCTGGGCCGTATCGTTACCGAGATCTTCGAAGAAGTGGCAGAAGCACATCTGATTCAGCCGACCTTCATTACTGAATATCCGGCAGAAGTTTCTCCGCTGGCGCGTCGTAACGACATTAACCCGGAAATCACAGACCGCTTTGAGTTCTTCATCGGTGGCCGTGAAATCGGTAACGGCTTTAGCGAGCTGAATGACGCGGAAGATCAGGCGCAGCGCTTCCTGGATCAGGTTGCCGCGAAAGACGCAGGTGACGACGAAGCGATGTTCTACGACGAAGATTACGTCACCGCACTGGAACACGGCTTACCGCCGACAGCAGGTCTGGGAATTGGTATCGACCGTATGGTAATGCTGTTCACCAACAGCCATACCATCCGCGACGTTATTCTGTTCCCGGCGATGCGTCCAGTAAAATAAGCATTACGTTATGCTAATAACCCCGACAAATGTCGGGGTTTTTTAATTGTGCTGCGCGAAAGCAGACAACAATTTTCTTGCTTCACTATTGGCTGCCTGCATTACCATCCACGGACTGAACGCCCACGGCGTGGCATCAATACCGTGTAATACATCTGCTAAATCACACCATTGATAATCCATCACTTCATCATCGTTGATCTGTAACGCACTGTTGGTGCGTGCGGCAAATACCGGACACACTTCATTTTCCACAATGCCATTCGGATCGGTGGCGCGATAGCGAAAGTCAGGATAGATAGATTCAGGAGGCGTAATTTCCACGCCAAGCTCATAACGGCAACGGCGGATCACTGCGTCTTCGTTGCTTTCTCCCAGTTGTGGGTGCCCACAAACCGAGTTAGTCCACACGCCAGGCCATGCTTTTTTGCTCAGTGCGCGGCGGGTAACTAATAATTGCCCCTTGGCATTAAACAGCCAACTGGAGAACGCGAGATGTAAGAGGGTGTCTGCCGTGTGTGCGGCATACTTTTCCAGCGTACCCGTGGGAACTCCCTGTGCATTCAATAAAATGACGTGTTCCGTTTGCATAATTTCTCACATGTAATTCTGATCACTCATCATTATAGATAATTGAAGAGTGAAATGATTAACCAAGTGAGCGTTTATCGACAACCGCCCGTTTTGAGCGGATGCCGACAGGTAAAAACCATTTAAAAAAGTAGCATCATATATTTGAAGCGACTTTCAATGGCCATTGCAACACAGTCAGAAATGACAGGAATAGAGAGAGTAAAAAGCAACAGCAGACTGAATATAGCGCGCATTAAAAGATTTATATTATTCTCCATGCTCATTTTTCTTCAGCTTGCGCATCAGAAGCCACATACGTACTGTCCTGACTTTTAAATCTTTATCAGAGACGGATTCCTTCACCAGGTCAGCATGATGCTGATAGCCATTAAAGAAGACGTTCAGCACAACGGCGCTAAGGGTTGCGAGCATAATGCCGCTATGTAGCAGCGGTTGCAGTACGGCCGGTAACTTAGAAAAGAAATCGTGAGAGAGCGTCGGAGTCATGCCAACGCCGAGACTGATCGCCACAATATAGAGGTTGTAACGGTTGGTGGTGTAGTTACAGCGCGACAGAATTCGAATCCCTGTCGCCAGTACCATGCCGAACATCACTAGACCAGCGCCGCCCAGCACAAATTGCGGAATGGAGGCTACCAGCACCGCCATTTTTGGCACCATGCCAAACAGGATTAATATAATTCCCGAAGAAATACACACCCAGCGGCTATGAACGCGCGTCACGCTAACCAGGCCAACGTTTTGAGAAAATGACGTGTGGGGGAAGCTGTTAAACGTGCCGCCTATCATTGTCCCTACGCCATCGACACGCAGCCCGCGAATAATATCGTGTGAAGAGAGTTTACGACCGACTATTTCACCCAGTGCCAGGAACATCCCCATCGACTCGATAAACACGATGATTAACACGGCAGTCATGGTCAGAATGGAAACGGGATCGAAAATCGGCATACCAAACGACATCGGGGTGACAATCGCAAACCACGAGGCATCATGTAGCCCGGATAAATTGACTTCATTCATCATCCACGAAAGTAAAAAGCCAAATACAATCCCCAGTAATACGGCGACGTTGGACATAAATCCTTTCGCATAGCGAGTAATGAGCAAGATAAAAATTAAGACGGCAAAGGAGATACCTAAATAAACGGGATTACCATATTGCGGATTCCCTTTACCTCCGGCGGCCCAGTCAATACCCACCTGAATGATGCTAAGTCCGACAGAAGTAATAACCACACCGGTAACCAGTGGCGGGAATAAAGGCATCAAGCGACCGATAAGTGGCGCTAATAATGTGGTGATAAAACCCGCGGCGATAGTGGCACCAAATATCCCCAGCAGGCCAATATCCGGGTTCATCCCAATGGCTATCATTGGTGTTACAGCAGCAAAGGTCACCGACATAATCACCGGCAGGCGGATCCCCATAAAGCGGCCGATACCGATACATTGCAATAATGTGACGATCCCGCAGCAAAAGAGATCCGAGCTAATGAGCATCGCAATAGCTTCTTTTGAGAGGCCCAGTCGGTCACCAATCATAAGAGGAACAGCGACTGCACCTGCGTACATGACAAGGACGTGTTGCAGACCGAGTATGATCAGCTTTCCTGGTGATAATATGCGGTCAACCTCATCAGTTGGGCGGTCTTGCCCAGAAGATGAGAGAAGTTGGGAATCTATGGCGCTCATCAGTGTTTCTCCTTTCGCCCGCCAGAGTAAAAAGAAACCGTTTACGTTAATGAAACTGTCTAAACACATGCTCGTGGAGTGCCAGTTTTTGCGAGGAAGGGGAGTTAGAGACAGGAATTGCGGAGGCAATCACATAATCGTGGTTAAACCACGAAAATGAGAAGAGAACCTGACAATGGAATTATCTGTAATTTTCTCATATTGATATTTCATTAATCATTCTGGCATGTCGTACTCTCGCATTTAATCGTTTTTATCTGGATAGCACTCTTTTGATCGGCAATGTTGAAATAATGAAAGCGGCATAGATTGAGGGGCAATAATTTGAACTCAGTCGCAAAATTATAATTAAAACGGTCATGCTACCTAATATATGCCCGTTTATTGCATCGCGAAATTTGAGAAGACATAACTCATTAAATGAAAGGGATGCAAATGAATAAGTTTATCGCTGCTGAAGCTGCGGAATGTATAGGCTGTCATGCTTGTGAAATTGCCTGTGCGGTGGCACACAATCAAGAAAACTGGCCGCTGAGTCACAGTGACTTTCGACCGCGTATCCACGTTGTAGGGAAAGGCCAGGCTGCGAATCCGGTGGCCTGCCATCACTGCAACAATGCCCCTTGCGTTACGGCTTGTCCGGTTAATGCTCTGACTTTCCAGTCCGATAGCGTACAACTGGACGAGAAAAAATGTATTGGTTGTAAAAGATGCGCAATCGCTTGCCCCTTTGGCGTCGTTGAGATGGTCGATACGATTGCGCAGAAATGCGACCTTTGTAACCAGCGCAGTTCCGGCACGCAAGCCTGTATTTAAGTCTGCCCAACACAGGCGTTACGACTGATGGACGATAAAGGGCTACAGCAGATAAAGGTGGCCCGCCAGCGCAAAACGGCAGCAGGAAAAGCGTCATCAGACGCTCAGCCATCTCGCAGTGCAGCGATGCTCCCTGTTAACTCGCGTAAAGGCGCAGATAAAATTTCAGCGAGTGAACGGAAAACCCACTTTGGCGAAATCTATTGCGGGCTGGATCCACTGCAAGCGACTTATGAGAGTGACCGCTGTGTTTATTGTGCCGAAAAAGCTAACTGCAACTGGCATTGCCCGCTGCATAACGCTATTCCGGATTACATCCGTCTGGTACAGGAAGGAAATATTATTGAAGCGGCAGAACTTTGCCACCAGACCAGTTCCTTACCAGAAATCTGCGGCAGGGTATGCCCACAGGACCGTCTTTGTGAAGGAGCATGTACTTTGAAAGATCACTCTGGCGCAGTCACTATCGGTAATCTGGAACGCTACATCACCGATACTGCGCTGGCGATGGGCTGGCGTCCCGATGTCAGCAAAGTTGTTCCCCGTAGCGAAAAAGTGGCGGTGATTGGCACTGGGCCAGCAGGGTTAGGGTGTGCTGATATTCTGCGCGCGCAGGAGTTCAGGTTGATGTCTTTGATCGCCATCCAGAAATTGGCGGTATGCTGACTTTTGGCATTCCTCCTTTCAAACTCGATAAAACGGTATTAAGCCAGCGGCGAGAGATATTCACCGCAATGGGAATCGACTTTCATCTCAACTGTGAAATTGGCCGCGATATTACCTTTAGCGATTTAACTTCTGAATATGATGCAGTTTTCATCGGCGTGGGGACTTACGGGATGATGCGAGCAGATCTGCCGCATGAAGATGCGCCCGGTGTCATTCAGGCTCTACCGTTCCTGACTGCCCATACCCGCCAGCTCATGGGATTGCCGGAGTCTGAAGAGTATCCGCTGACGGACGTGGAAGGTAAGCGAGTCGTGGTATTGGCGGTGGCGATACGACAATGGATTGTTTGCGGACTTCCATCCGCCTCAATGCCGCCAGCGTGACCTGCGCGTATCGTCGTGATGAAGTCAGTATGCCGGGCTCGCGCAAAGAGGTGGTTAATGCGCGCGAGGAAGGTGTCGAGTTTCAGTTCAATGTTCAACCGCAATATATCGCTTGTGACGAAGATGGGCGTTTTAACTGCGGTGGGCCTGATTCGTACCGCCATGGGTGAGCCGGGGCCGGATGGTCGCCGTCGTCCTCGTCCGGTTGCGGGTTCAGAGTTTGAATTGCCCGCCGATGTTCTCATTATGGCCTTTGGTTTCCAGGCGCATGCCATGCCGTGGTTGCAGGGCAGCGGAATTAAACTCGATAAATGGGGCCTGATTCAAACCGGTGACGTCGGGTATTTACCTACCCAGACGCATCTGAAAAAAGTCTTTGCTGGTGGGGATGCAGTTCATGGCGCGGATCTGGTTGTCACTGCAATGGCCGCAGGAAGGCAGGCGGCGCGCGATATGTTAACTCTGTTTGATACGAAGGCATCGTGATGAAATCGTTAATTATCGTTAATCCGGCTGACTGTATTGGCTGCCGTACTTGTGAAGTAGCCTGTGTGGTCGCTCACCCTTCAGAACAGGAGTTGAATGCCGATGTCTTTTTACCCCGGCTGAAGGTACAGCGACTGGACAGCATCAGTGCGCCGGTGATGTGCCATCAGTGTGAAAACGCCCCTTGTGTTGGCGCTTGCCCCGTGGGGGCGCTGACGATGGGCGAGCAGGTGGTGCAGACCAATTCTGCCCGTTGTATTGGCTGTCAGAGTTGCGTCAGTGCGTGCCCGTTTGGAATGATCACCATTCAGTCGTTGCCGGGGGATACCCGGCAACAAATCGTGAAATGCGATCTCTGTGAACAGCGGGAAGAGGGGCCAGCCTGCGTTGAATGTTGCCCGACACAGGCGCTGCAGTTGCTTACTGAAAGAGAACTCAGGCGAGTCCTCCAGCAGCGTATTGTTGCCAGCGGTGAGAATCCTCTCTGAAAGAAATCTCCGCGCTGAAAGGCGCGGAGAATCTCTTAGATTGCCCAACCACCCGCGTAAAACGCGACCAGTGCAGCAGTAATGATCACTGTACCAATATTCAGCTTTTGCCATTCGCGTGCAAAGACGCGGCCTACGACCAGTGTCACAAAGCCCAGCATAATACCGGTAACAATATTACAAGTCAGAACGATGAACACGGCACACACCAGGCCAGCCATAGCGTCAATAAAATCATTGAAATCCAGCTTCGAGACGTTACTTAACATCAGCAAACCCACGTACATCAGAGCGGGGGCAGTGGCGTAACCAGGGATCAAAAATGACAGCGGTGATAAAAACAGAATTAACAGGAATAACGCCCCCACTACGGTTGCGGTCAACCCTGTTTTACCCCCGGCGGCGGTTCCTGCCGCTGATTCGATATAAACCGCTGCGGGCGCTGCGCCCACCAGGCCGGAGAATATTGAACTTACTGAGTCACTGGTCAGGGCTTTGCCGCCGTTGATGATCTGGTTGTCTTTATCCAACAAATTCGCCTGACCGGCGACGGCACGGATGGTGCCAGTAGCGTCGAACACTGCGGTCATCACCAATGCCAGTACACTCGGAAGTACAGTTGGCTGGAGTGCACCCATAATATCGAGGCTGAAAATCAGAGACTTACCATCTTCGCCAGTCAGGCTTGGCATCGCCACCAGACCGTGGTACTTCACCGCTGGATCAAAGATTAAGCCGATGATCGAAATTGCAATAATCACCAACAAGATCCCGCCGGGTACGCGACACTTCTCCAGACCGAAGATGACCGCCAGCCCCAGCAAGCTCATCATCACCGGGAAGGAGGTAAACGCACCGAGCGCCACTGGCAAGCCTTCAATCGGGTTTTTGATAACCATACCCACACCGTTAGCAGCAATCAGCAGCAGAAACAGGCCAATACCGATACCTGTACCATGAGCGATACCCATCGGCAAATTACGTAAGATCCAGGTACGCACACCGGTTACGGAAATGGCGGTGAAGATGACGCCCATCAGAAATACCGCGCCCAGTGCGACAGGAACGCTAATTTGTTGCCCGAGTACCAGACTGAATGCGGTAAACGCCGTCAAGGAAATCGCGCAACCAATCGCCATTGGCAAATTGGCCCATAATCCCATCAGCAACGAGCCGAAGCCCGCGACCAGACAGGTGGCAACAAACACAGCTGCGGGAGGAAAACCTGCTTTGCCCAGCATTCCCGGAACGACGATAACGGAATAAACCATGGCCAGAAAGGTCGTTAAGCCAGCCAGTACTTCCTGACGAACGGTACTGCCACGAGCGGTAATTTTAAAATAATTATCCAGCGCGCCCTGTGGCTTTGGTGCGTCCGGTGTTTGTAGGATGTCTCCAGACATAATGATGTCCTCACGAGGATGTTAAAGTTTTATTATTAGTTGCGTTCGTACACCAGACGACCATCAACGTAGGTGCGGTAGCTCGAACGGTCATCGCCCAACGTCATCATCACGAACAATTTGTCGACTAAAGAAACAGAGTTGTCATAGCGCAGCTGCTGTAGCGGAGTGGCGGTGGGTTCCATCACCACGAAATCAGCCTCTTTGCCAGGTAAAAAGTTGCCAATCAAATCGTCAAGGCCCAGAGATTTCGCTCCGCCGAGCGTGGCCAGGTAAAACGCTTCATATGCCGAGAGGCGATAGCCTTGTAATTGCAACACTTTGTAGGCTTCGTTCAGCGTTTGCAGCATGTTGAAAGTGGTTCCGGCACCGATATCCGTTCCCATGCCCACTTTAACTTTCTTCTGCCATGCTTTTTTCAAGTTGAATAAGCCGCTGCCGAGGTAAAGGTTGGAGGTCGGACAGAAAGCAATGCTGGATTTGGTTTCGCTGAGACGATCCCACTCTTTTTCTTCGAGATGGACGCAGTGAGCAAAGACACAGTTTTTACCGGTCAGGCCGTACTGATGGTAAACACCCAGATAACCATCATGGTCAGGATAAAGCGATTTCACCCAGGCAATTTCATCTTTGTTTTCACAGAGATGGGTATGTACCCACGTATCCGGATATTCTTCTTTCAGGCGTTGCGCCATCGCCATCTGTTCAGGAGATGAGGTAGGGGCGAAGCGTGGCGTAATCGCATACAACAGACGACCATTTTTGTGCCAGCGTTCGATCAGTTCTTTGCTTTGGTGATAGCTGCTTTCGGCAGTGTCTAGCAGATAATCCGGTGCGTTGCGGTCCATCATCACCTTACCGGCAATCATACGCATATTGATATGACTGGCGGCTTCAAACAGCGCATCAACGGATTGCGGATGAACAGTGCCAAACACCAGCGCCGTGGTGGTTCCGTTACGTAAAAGCTGCTTGATGAAGAACGCCGACATTTCGCGGGCGTACTCTAAATCCTCATAACGACGTTCAGTAGGGAAGGTGTGTTTATTCAACCACTCCAGCAATTGTTCACCATAGGCCCCCACCATTTCACTTTGCGGATAATGGATATGTGTATCGACAAAGCCCGGTACTATCAGTTTGCCGCGATAGTCGCGCACGCGAATAGTGTCAGGAATTTGATGCTTTCCGTCTTCCCATTCGCCAAACCATTCCACTTTTCCCTGTTTAATGAGTAATAAACCATCCTCAATAAACCGCAGCGCAGAGGCAATCTCTTCCGGGTTATCTACCGTACGGGTGACATCAATAAAACTGCCTCGTACCGCTTTTAACGTGTGTTCTCCTGACATCATTGACTCCTTTACTGTTAATCCATCTCTTCCGCTGAGGTAATACCAGGCAGAACGTTTTCCTGTCGGTAGCCACCAGGGAGGATAATATTTAATAAAATCGCAGTTAACCCGCCAGCACAAATAGGGTTTTCAACTAATACATAAATAGAGGCTGGCAATATTTTAAAAATTTCGGGATCGTAGGAGACGCCAAGCCCTAAACCTAAAGAAGTGGCGACAATAAGTGTTTCACGGCGCTTTAAACCGTTGGTGATGATGATGCGAATCCCTGCGATTGCAATTATGGAAAACATCAACGTCATTGCGCCTCCCAGAACTGCCGAGGGAATGGTCGTGAAGAAGCCGCCAATCATCGGAAATAAGCCGAGGATAACCAGCATTACCGCGATGGTTCGCCCGACATAACGTGAAGCGACGCCAGTCATCTGAATAACACCATTATTTTGCGCAAACGTGGTTAATGGTAATGAACCGACAGCGGAGGCGATAACAGAAACCAGACCATCTGCCAGCACGCCGCCTTTCAGTCGGGACTGATACTCTTCCCCCTGAATGGGGCGGCGGGAAACCATTGCCGTGGCGGTGATATCGCCGACTGCTTCCAGCACGCTAAGCAGATAAATCGTGCCAACCACCAGGAACTGATGGAAGCTAAAACTAAAGCCGTATTTGAATGGATGTGGGATGGTGATTAACGGCAAATTGCGCATACTGCTGAAATCCACCATGCCCAGGCATAACGATGCGATATAGCCGACACATAGCCCAATAGCGATCCCTCCCATGCGTAGCAACGGACTGCGACAGCAGTTAAAGCCGATCACCACAATCAAAACCAATAAACCAACGCCGAGATGTTCGTAATTGCCGAAGGTACCGCTGCTTTTGGCAGCAAATCCTCCACCAAAATCAATAATGCCGACTTTAATCAGGCTTAAGCCGATCATCAGTACCACAATACCGCTGACAGTAGGCGTAATAACCCGACGTAAATAGGGCAGGATAAAAGAAGAGCCGACAACCAGAAATGCGCCAACGAAGGAGACGCCAAGAAGCGACGACATGATTAACTCTTCGTGAAAACCGTCGCTTTTCATGCTGCTGCCCAGCGCAATCATGACCGTAACAAATGAAAAATTGACTGACTGAATTGAGAGTAGGCCAGAACCGACGATGCCGTAGCGGTTTACTTGTAACCAGGTACCAATACCAGAGGCGATCATCGCCATTGAAACAAGATAGGCAGTTGTTTCAGCGGAAAGCTGTAAGGCCGCACCCACGATTAACGCGGGGGTTACCATCGGAACGAAAATTGCCAACAGATGGGTAATGGCACCAACGAGAGCCTGATGAAAGGGAGGGAGATCCTCCAGTTCAAATATAAGGTCAGAACCTGCATGGTTTATATCAGACATCCCTTCACTCCTTTTAAAGTAAATTTGATCATCTGAATTAGTAAAATAAATTCCCACGAATTTGGGGCGCAGGACGCCTTGAGAACGGCTTATCTCATTTTCGCAGTCACTATTTAGTCATCGTCCAAACAGAGAAACAGGCCGCCGAAGCGGCCATTTATTATTTATATCTTTTCCAGCGCGGTGAGTATTCTCTCCGGTGTGAAATGCCATTCGCGTAACCAGATGCCGCATGCATCGTGAATTGCGGTAGCAATCGCCGGAGCTGCGCCATTTACACCGATTTCCGAGATCGATTTCGCCCCGAACGGGCCGACTTTATCGTCGCTCGGCACCAGCACTGCGCGGAAATCACGCGGAATGTCACCAATTTTCGGTGCGCCGTAGCTGCGTAAATCACGCGTTAACGGGTGACCTTCGGCGTCATAAATGATCTCTTCGCTCATACTGTGGCCGATAGCTCGCAGGGTAGCACCGTAGATTTGTCCCAATGCTAATTCCGGGTTGACCGGTGTACCGCAGTCCAGCAAGGCGTAGAATTTATCCAGGCGGATTTCACCCGTACGCGTGTTGACGGCAACTTCAGCGAAGTTTGCGCCATACGGGAAGGCGAAATCAGGCGTGATATAACTGCCAGTTCCCACCAGTGAACCAAAGCCGGTGCCGGTTTCGCCTTTATGAGCAATATCCCCGAAGCTGACTTCGCCTTTCTTGCCGCGCACGACGCCCGGCGTTGCTAGTTGAACATCTGCCACTGGCTCACCCAACATTTGCGCGCCGTGGAACAGAATTTTCTCCCGTAGATTTTCCGCTGCCAAACGCGCCGCGTTACCCGAGAAGCAAGTACCGGACGAGGCATATGCGCCTTTATCAAACAACGCATGATCGGTATCACCGGAGATAACATGCACGTCCTGCGGTGGGCAGTGCAGCACTTCTGCTGCCAGTTTCGTCACTACAGTATCCAGACCAGTACCAATATCCGCACCGCCAGAATGAACGATAAAGGTGCCGTCCGATTCCAGTTTGATCATGCAGTTAGCCTGATCGATATCCGGGATACCCGATTTCTGCATGATAATGGCGACGCCGCGACCGATGTGCCAGTCACCATTTTGCGGTTTCGGTGACGACCATTGGATCATCTCGCGACCCTGACGCAGGATCTCTTCCAGTGCACAGCTGGCGGCGGAAGGAACGGAGGTCGGCGCTTTACCTTCACCGATTGCACCGAGAATTTTCAGCTCTTGCCCTTCGTGTACCCGGTTACGTTCGATAATTTCCAGTTGGTCGATCTGTAACTGTTCAGCCAGTTCCGCTAATGCCATGGTGATAGCGAAGTTACCTTTCGGTGCGCCATAACCCTGATAAGCACCATTTGGGCAAATGTTGCTGTAGTAGGTGGTGACCTGGAAATCGACGTTATCGCACGGATATAACGGCAGCGACAGCGCCGGTCCGTTACACGGTACGGTGAGTGAGTGGTTGCCGTAAGGGCCAGTGTTGGCGCGGAAATCCATCTTCACTGCCGTCAGGCGACCATCTTTTTTCGCTCCCAGTTTGACGGTGACTTTCGCGACGTGACGAGAGGTGTTAGCAATAAACTCTTCTTCACGGGTGTAGCGGAACAGTACCGGACGCCCGGTCACGCAGGTTGCCCAGGCGCACACTTCTTCCAGCAGGATGTCCTGTTTGGAACCAAAACCGCCGCCAACTCGCTCTTTAATGACATGAACTTTATGCTGTTTCATGCCCACGAGGCGCGCGACCTGGCGGCGTAAGTGCCATGGTACCTGGGTGGAGGCGTGGATAACCAGACGATCGCCGTCCATCCGGGTAAAGCAGATATGTGTTTCAGTCGGGCACTGCTGTGCCTGCGTTGAGTTATAGGTTCGCTCAATGATCACATCGGCATCGGCATCGGCATCGGCATCGGCATCGGCAAAGCCTTTGTCCATATCGCCAATATGACCATGAATACTGGCGGCGATATTTTTGCGAGGGCGAGAACCGATCGGGAAGTTGATGATCATATGCTCGCCGCGCTGGGCTGTATGGCTGTTATCGTCTTCCAGAGTATCTGGCGCACCAGCAACATACACCACCGGTTCATCGTGCACGACAGGCGCATCTTCCGCCATTGCTTCGTCGATCGACATTACCGGCTTAAGCACTTCATATTCAACGTCGATGAGCTTCAGTGCTTCGAGCGCAATTTCTTCACTTTCTGCGACGACCGCAGCAACACGATCGCCGACGTGACGCATTTTCTTGCCGAACATACGGCGGTCAAGCGGTGATGGTTCCGGTGCGCTCTGACCACCCGGGGTATAGTAGATATCCGGGCAATTCAGGTGAGTAATAACGTGAACGACGCCCGGTAAGGCTTCAGCTTTGCTGACATCCAGATGAGTAATCAGTGCGTGAGCGTGTGGGCTACGTAACATTTTAATGACGCAGGCGTCAGCCGTTACGCGGTCTTCAACATAGCAGGGTTTCGCCTGCACCATTTTCGCGGCATCAGTTTTAGGATAATGCTTACCAATGACTTCTAGGTCGTCACGGAAAGTCGGAGCGATATCAATGGTGGCCTGCGGATTATTTTTACGTGCAACCGCCAGTTCAATGACCTGATAGTATTGCTGCCAGCCAGCATCGCGGCTGAACAAACCAGAAAGCGCGTCGTCGATCTCTTCGCGGGTAGGTGCGGCGATGCGATCGAGAAGATCGGTGATAATCAGAGCTGCAGCTGGATCGTTATAACCAGACTGCACCACGCCAACATCAACCATTGCCTGTTGAACCAGACTTAACTCGTTCCATTTGCCCAGAGATTCTGCGGTACGAATATCTGCCTTCTCTAACTGTGCGGCAATAAGCAAGGACGCGTTAACGATATTACCGTTAAAGATTATTGCGTCAGAACCAGCAAACCCGAAGCCATCATCACTGTTGCGTACAGAGTGCATTCCCATGTTAAACAACAGCTTTTGCACGTTTTCGCCTGGATTAACGGTTAGCTCCTGAGGCGCGCCATTTAAAGTAAAGTGGATGATCATACGGCTTCCTCCTCAGCCTGTTGGCAGTCGGCATACAGGTCGGCTACCAGAACTCCCGTGATATAGCGTTTATAGGCCACGCTGCCCCGCAAATCTTCCTGCGGGAAAATGGCGTTGGCGACAGCCTGTTCAAGTGCATTGCCTTCCAGATTTTGTTTTTCGACATCATGCAGACGCAGTGCTTTACTGGCGACGCCATCCAGCGCAATTCGCATACCGTCGTGGTCTGTCATTGCAACGGCTGCCGTCACGACGGTTAAACCTGCCTGAGAACGGCTAATTTTGCGGGTCGCACAGGTGCGATACGGATCTTTAATGATAATTTCGGTTAGCAGGCGATCGCATGGGCAGGCCGGGTAGTCCTCGATTGACAGCGTTTCGCCGTTGCCAAAAACCAGTTCAGCATCCAGTGCCAACAGGACGGGAAGCAGCACCGACTCTTCCTGCCGGGCGGCGATTTCACCACCAATGGTCGACTGATTACGAACATGGCGTGAGTAAACAAAACCGAGGGCTTCACGCAGCGCTGCAGGAATAAATCGCGCATCACGCAGTGGCTGCAAGCGAGACATTGCGCCAATCCGCAGTGCACCGTTATCCCAGTCAACCCAGTCCAGTTCCAGATCCTGTAAGGAAATGGCAATCTTTTTATCGGTACGGGTTGGTGTAGCATTGAGTTTGCTGCCCCCGGCGAACCAGACGGCTTCATCCTGGTAGCGGCGCTTCAGTTCCAGCGCCTGTTCGACAGAGTCGGGCCTGAAAAATTGTTCAATCATCTTCTTTCCTTATTTAACCCTCTTCCCTGCGGGAAGAGGGCATCTGTCATTTATGCCAGCGCATCCATCCGACGCCACATACTGGCAGCGGCTTTTCTGGCTTGTGCATAAATGGAATCGCAATCGAAGTTAAACTGACGGTCTTCATAGACCATCACACCATTGACCATCACGCTGTGAACGCTGCCTGAGCCCATACCGAAAGCGATATGCCCGGCGATATTGTCTGCCAGCAGCGGCGTCGGTGAGTTGTAATCGCAAATGGTTAAATCAGCTTTGTAACCGGCTTCCAGAAGTCCAAATTTCGCGCCAAAGTTGCGGCTCATCAGTTCGTTACCGTTAGTCAGGGCTTTGGCAAAACTGTCAGGCCACAGCGGACCACCCGTATCGCGATGTTTAAAGAAGGCAAATTTCATCTCTTCAAACATGTCCGAACCAATGCCGTCCGTTCCCAATGCCAGGTTGCGGATGTCGCTAAGGTGATGGTTGTAGCCGACATGGTTGTTCATGTTTGAACGGGCGTTATGCACCAGGAACGCATCGCGCTGATTGAGTAGGGCGATGTCATCTTTCGACAAGTACAGCCCATGAGCGACCAGCGTTTTGCTGTCGATGAGATCGAATTGCGCCAGTCGTGCCAGCAGGTCTTTGCCGTACCAGTGGTGACTGTAGGAAACGTCGTAAAGGTCTTCCGCAGCGTGAATATGCAAACCACGGCCTGTGGCTTTCACGGCTTCACGCAGCATCTCCAGACCGGCATCCGGCACGGTAAACGGCGCGTGAGCACCGATATGTGCTTCCACCAGATACGGCTCGCTTGTCGCTTTCTTCGCCTCATCAATCAAACGGGCGAAACGGATGTTTTCTTCTACACCTTCCTGCAACTCTTTGATGCCGTTGTTACGGTCAGTAGTTTCAAAACAGGTCATTGCGCGCAGGCCAACTTTTAAAAATGCGTCGCGCAATGTGGAGAGCGACCCGCCGATATACGCCGGAGAGGCATGGTGATCGATAACCGATGTACATCCGCTCTTAATCGCTTCCAGGGAACAAATCAGTCCGCTGTAATAGAGCGACTCTTCATCAAGGGCGCGATCGAGCCGCCACCAGAGATTTTTCAGCGTTGAGATGAAATCCGGGCAGGGGGCGATGTTTGCCATAATTCCGCGGGAAAGCCCCGAGTAAAAATGGTTGTGCGAGCAGACAATTCCCGGCATCACAATCCGACCATGCATCTCTTTGTAGCTGGCATCGGGGTAGCGTTGCGTCAGGGCATCGCCGATAGCGACAATCACGTCATTTTCGATAGCGATAGCGATATCAACGCCTTCCTGCACTTTCGCCGGGTGTAACTGCACTGCGGTGACATTCTTCAGAATCAACATGATTACACCTCCACGCGGCCCAGCAGATAATGATGATGCTGGTGGACATGGCTGATGATGCGGCACATATCGTTCAGCTCCGGTGGTACGTTGTTAAACTGACCTTCGCTGTCGATGTTTAACACCCAGCTTTGGTTATTCAGACGTACTCGTACCCGGCAATCTTCCACAAGGAAGCCTGGGTTGCTGCTGTTATCAAAGTCTTGCGCCAGGCTGAAGACGGTGATTTTGTCTTTGTATGGTTTACAGTTCCACGGACAGAACTGAGCGCAGTTGCCGCATTCGTTACAGTAAGCGTCGAGGTGCAGCGTCTGGAATCTATTCTGGAAGCCAGGGACTGCAATGGAGACGTTGGCGCGGTTCGGGCAGACATCCACGCACTTGCTGCAAACGTAGTTACATTCAAGGCAGCGAGCAGCTTCCTGCGCGACAAACGCATCACGATCGTCACTGTTCATCAGCGTGATAGAGATATCGCCTTTACGTTGATAGATTTCCGCCGGATTGACGTTGTTCCAGTATTTATTGTTCTGGTGGGAACGGATATTTTCCCGACTAAGGATGGCATCGGTCGCCCGACGCGCGGTTCCGACAGCAGCGACAATGGAGGATGGTCCGCGCTGTACGTCGCCGATCATAAAGACGTCAGTCAGACGAGTTTCGCCATTATGGTCGACGTCTGGCCAGCCGTTTTTGTCCAGCGGTACGCCCATCGCATTCAGGGCTTCAGTATCCTGCTGTTCACCGATGGCGGTGATCAGACTGTCTACATGCAGTGTTACTATTTCGTTGGTTTCAACCGGACGGCGACGACCTTTCTCATCGGGTTCGCCAAGCGACATAACGCGCAAGGTTAAGGTGCCATCAGCATCGAAACATTCCGGATTATTCAGGAAACGGAACTCCACGCCGTCGTGCAACGCTTCTTCATACTCTTCGCGCCATGCGGGCATCTCTTGCAGTGAACGACGGTAAACGATCGTTGCTTTTTCTACGCCTGGAACGCGTAACGCCGCACGAGCGCAGTCCATTGCGGTGTTACCCGCCCCGACAACGACCACATGTTTGCCCAGCTTGAGCGCTGTACCCTTGTTGTATTCACGCAGGAAGGGGAGTGATTTCCAGACATTTTGGTTGTCGCCCGCCAGTTTCACACCGCTATTTTTATCAGTGCCGGTGGCAATCAGAACATAGTGGAAGCCCTGATTTTTTAACTGTTCAACGGTCAAATCGGGTGAGCAGCCATACTCAAATTTCACGCCGTGAGCGGCAACAAAATCGATATCGTGCTGAATTAACTCTGCAGGAATACGGAACTGAGGAATGATATTTTTCACCACGCCGCCCGCATTGGCTTCGCGTTCAAACAGCGTAACCGGATGGCCCGCTCTGGCAAGGAAGTAACCTGCTGCCAGACCCGCCGGACCTGCACCAATCACGGCAACCGGATGGCGTGAACCAGAACCGGCTGGTTTGTGCCAGCGTTGCTTATATTCATCCCAACCTTTTTCCAGCGCGACTTTTTTCAGTTCGCGGATATTCAGCGCACTGTCGTAATCCAGGCGGGTACAGTTGTATTGGCACTGGTGATCGCAAATATGACCGGTAATGGCGGGCAGAGCGTTGCGTTGGTAGATGAGTTCCAGCGCGTCGGCATAGCGGTGTTCGCCAAGCAGACGGATGTATTCCGGAATATCTTGCTTGATAGCGCAGGCAGTAACACAGGGGGCAACGTAGCAATCGGTCAGCGGCAGGTCTTCTGCCACTTCAATACGCTCTTCTGGCTTCCAGTGTTTCTGGGTGTATTCCATGGTTAACGCGTCTGCTGCCAGTCGGTTCAGTCGTTCGACGTCAACATGGTCAAGTCCCCAGGCGTCGGAGCCTTCCAGCTCGCGCATGCAGGCACTTAAGCGCAGATAGCCGCCAGGTTTCAGCAGATCGGTTGCCATAGTAATAGGGCGAATACCAGTATCAAAAATATCGCGGATAGTCAGCTGACTGGCACCACCGGAATAAGAAATGAGCAGTTTGCCGTCAAAGGCGCGAGAGAGAACTGCTGCAACATTGATGGAGAGCGGGAACAGCGCACGGCCTGACATATACATCTCTTCACCAGGCAGTGCGCCTTTATTGTTGATGGTGCCGAGAGTGTTCGTCAGTTTTACGCCAAAGCCGAGTGATTTTTCTTTTGCCAGTGCCATCAGGCGTTCCAGCATTTCCAGCGCTTGCGTCAGCTTGAGGTCGTGATCAAATGACTCTTCTTTTAAGCCTATGTAACCGAAACCGCAGATATCGAGGATCTCACGAACACGCGCGTACCCCAGTAATGTCGGGTTGAGTTTCACAAAGGTGTTGAGCCCTTTTTCTTCCAGCATGTAGCGGCAAATGGCTTCGATTTCATGCGGAGGACAGCCGTGCATGGTGGAGAGGGTGACGCCCTGCACCATACTGGTGGGGATGCGAGCGGGTAAGGCTTGCAAGCTTTCGCGTTTTTCCTGCAATCCGTGGCGGGCTAAAAATGCGTCATCCTGGAGTAATTTATTCAGCGTATCGCGATATTGCGCGAATTTCGGATGGTCAGATGCGTCCATCATATTGTCGATGAACTGTTGCATTGGCGGTTGCTTAATACCTTCGAGGTTGTAACCGACGCTCATATTAAAGATGAACGATTTACCGGAATCAGAAGGTTGGAACATCGCTTCGAGAAGGTGCAGGGCAAACCAGGCTTTGAGGTATTCATCCCAGGCTTTAAGCAGGGTAAATTCGGTAGACCATTCGGTGTTAAAGCACTCGTCTTCGGCATCAATACAGGGCTTTTCCAGCTCCAGGCGGTCAAGAATTTGGACGGTTTTTAGTTCGATGAAACGTCCGCCAGTCAGCCAGGAAGTGACAATATTTTGCGCGAGCTGCGTGTGTGGGCCAGCGGCAGGGCCGACGGGAGTGGCACAGGTTTCACCGAAGACGCTAACAGTTTTACCTTTTACAGGTGAGTAAAACTGTTGCTCGGGAATACCAAAGATTGAGCGGGTAATGCTGCCAACTTACTGATTTAGTGTATGATGGTGATTTTAAGGTGCTTGCGTGGCTTCCATTTCCATCAGATGTCCTTCCTGCTCCGCTACTGAAGGCGTGGTGCGTAACGGCAAAAGCACTGCCGGACATCAGCGCTATCTCTGCTCTCATTGCCGTAAAACATGGCAACTACAGTTCACTTACACCGCCTCTCAGCCCGGTACGCACCAGAAA
>NZ_MECT01000559.1:0-19586 GCF_001722145.1 Shigella sp. FC1544 | reverse complement strand
ACGGTTGTGGCGCACGTCTTCGGTGAACGCACTCTGGCCACACTGGAGCGTCTTCTGAGCCTGCTGTCGGCCTTTGAGGTCGTGGTATGGATGACGGATGGCTGGCCGCAGTATGAATCACGCCTGAAGGGAAAGCTGCACGTTATCAGCAAGCGTTACACTCAGCGCATTGAGCGACATAATCTGAATCTGAGACAACATCTGGCAAGGCTGGGACGGAAGTCACTGTCGTTCTCAAAATCGGTGGAGCTGCATGACAAGGTCATCGGGCATTATCTGAACATAAAACACTATCAGTAAGTTGGAGTCATTACCCTTGCAGCTCGCTACTCACCGGGCTGTTATCCGGGTTAGCGGGCATAACATCGGTCATATATTTCCACCAACGTTGGCAAACATCAGTACTGGCTACCGCATTCCACCGTTCTTCAGATTCAATCTCTACCGTGGCAAACAGCAGATTACGCGCTTTGTCGAGGTAAATGGCGTAGTTATGCGCACCGTGAGATTTCAACACTGCTTCCAGTTCCGGCCAGATGGGGTTATGCCGACGCTGATACTCTTCGTGGGCGTCGGGGTTAACCTGCATGACAAAGGCTTTGCGGATCATGTTTGCTCCTTACAGCGCCAGCGCACTGGCTAGTGGTGTAACGCCGAAGCGCTTGCCGAGCGCTATCAACTCTTCACGGCTGATGGTCTGTTTCATGCCGCCCATCGAATAAACCTTCACTAATACTTGTGCTGATTTTTCTGCGGTGTCGATTAAACCGAATGTTTCATCCAACGTCGACCCGCTGCCGAAGACGCCGTGGAAGGGCCACAACACCAGCGAATGTTTTTGCATCTCTTGTGCGGTCGCCTGGCCGATTTCGTCCGTGCCGGGCACCATCCACGGCAGAATGCCAACGCCATCCGGGAATACCACCAGACACTCGGTGCTGCCTTCCCACAGTTGGCGAGTAAAGACCGCGGTGTCGTTTTCCAGTACATAGGTGAGGGCGATCAGGTTGGTGGCGTGGCAGTGCATGATCACCCGATCTTTACCGTTGGTGGCTTTAATGCGCTCGCAGTGGGAGAGAAAGTGCGCCGGGAGTTCGGATGTCGGGATGGCTTCGTTGGTTAACCCCCAGAGAATATGGTAGCCCGCGCCATCGCTGTCGACTTTTACGACGCCTAAGTTAGCTGCAGGATCGAGCTGGACGTTACGGAAGAATTTGCCGGAGCCGGTGACAATAAACGGTGTATTTGCCAGTAAAGGCATGGGCTGGCTGAGCGGGATATAGCGCGGTTGTGCATGGACGTTGTCTTTATAAGGCGCGATATCGGCGTCATCTAGGCGCAGCGTCAGGTTGCCGCCGTTGCGTTCGTCCCAGCCTTTCAGCCAGGCATCGGTGGTGGCTTTGATCATTCCCTGGACAAACCAGGACTGGGTAATGTTTTGCATGTTCTGTGTTCCTGTAAATTCGGTGTTGTCAGATGCACGACCCGTAGGCCGGATAAGGCGCTCGTGCCGCATCCGGCAATCAATGCCTGATGCGACGCTGTCGCGTCTTATCAGGCCTACAACTATTGCCGACCTGTAGGCCGGATAAGGCACTCGTGCCGCATCCGGCAATCAATGCCTGATGCGACGCTGTCGCGTCTTATTAGGCCTACAACTGTTGCCGACCCGTAGGCCGGATAAGGCGCTCGCGCCGCATCCGGCAGTGTTTACCCACGCTGGCTCAAAATTTCTTTTTCATAAGCCCGCACGCTCTCCAGCCATTCGCTACCTGCTGGCGTATCGTGACGTTGGCAATACATTTCCCAGACCGCCTGCCACGGCAACGATTTCTGCTCTTCCAGCAGTGCCAGACGCGCAGTGTAATCGCCCGCCGCTTCCAGCTTGCGCAGCTCAGCGGTAGGTTCCAGCAACGCACGCAGCAGGGCTTTTTTCATATTGCGTGTACCAATGACCCACGCGGCAATGCGGTTGATAGAGGCATCGAAGAAGTCAAGGCCGATATGCACCCGGTCAAACAGATCGTGACGCACAATCTCACTGGCAATTGCCTGGGTTTCATCATCCAGCAGCACTACGTGATCGCAGTCCCAGCGAACCGGACGGCTGACGTGCAGCAGCAACTGCGGCACATACAGCATGGCGGCGGAAATCTTGTCGGAAATCACTTCAGTCGGGTGGAAGTGCCCGGCGTCTAGGCACAGCGCAGTCTGGCGGCTGGTGGCATACCCCATGTAAAACTCATTGGAGCCAACCGTGTAGCTCTCTGCGCCAATGCCAAACAATTTGCTCTCAACGGCGTCGATATGGTGCGCAGGGTTTAGCTTCTTGCTGATCACCTCATCCAGTGCTGCCAGCAGACGCTGACGCGGGGCGAGACGGTCAACGGTGATATCTTTCATACCATCCGGGATCCAGATGTTCATCACCGATGGTGTGCCGAGTTGCTCGCCAAAATAGGCCGAAACGCGACGGCTGGCTTTGCAGTGATCAATCCAGAACTGGCGAATGCTGTCGTCGGGATGCGAGAGCGTAAAGCCATCGGCGCTTAGCGGATGCGAAAAGCAGGAGGGGTTAAAATCCAGACCGAGCTGATTGGCTTTCGCCCATTCAACCCAGTTTTTGAAGTGCTCTGGTTTGATCTGGTCGCGCGAGACTGGCGTATCTGATTCCAGATAGATGGCATGTAAATTAAGCCGTTTCGGCCCCGGAATCAGCCGCATAGCCTGTTCCAGATCGGCACGTAGCTCACTGGCATTACGCGCTTTGCCCGGATAATTGCCTGTGGCCTGAATCCCCCCGGTCAGCGAACCTTCCGGGTTTTCAAAACCGGAAACATCATCGCCCTGCCAGCAGTGCATTGAAACGGGTAAACGATCAAGTTGGCGCAGCGCCTCCTCGACATCAATCCCCACCGCCGCGAAACGCTGTTTCGCCAGCTCCCAGGCCTGTTCCAGTTGAGTGGTCATGCGCAAAGCTCCTTTGTCTGTCGTGTAGAGTGAAGCTGCGCCACATAGTGGGCAATTTCACTGTCAGGATTAGGGGTAAAGGTGGTCAGATTCGCGGTGGTGCTGACGACCTGACGGAAATCATCCACATTGTTGAGTTCATCCAGCGTCATTAACTGGATGCCGATATTGCCGAGCGTCGAGGCTTCAACAGGCCCGGCGATCACCCGAATACCGCAGGCATCGGCACATAGCTGGTTGAGCAGCGTGTTCTGGCAGCCGCCGCCGACAATATGCAGTTGCGAGAAATCTTCACCGCGTAGCTGCGCCAGTTCAGCATCACTTTCCGGGATCGGTTGCGCCGTTTCCCGACACGCAGCCTGAATTTCGCTGCACATCGCCTCAGGATTAATAAAGCGATCGTCATTGGGATTGATGATGAAGCGGCAGGCCGGAAGTGCCTGTGTCGCGGCGATAAGCGCCGGGAGATCGTTGATTTGCCGCTCCTGAAGCACTCGCTGAAGCAGCCATAAGCCCATAATATTTTTCAGCACCCGATAGCGACCTTCCGCCCCGCCTTCATTGGTTATGTTGGCTGCCAGCGCCGTGTCATTGGTAAATGGCGTCTGGCTTTCGAAGCCCATCAATGACCAGGTGCCAGAAGAGAGATAAGCAGCGCGTGAACCGTTTAACGGCGAGGCGATAACCGCGCTGGCGGTATCATGGCTGGCAACGGCGACCACCGGAATCTCATTACCCTGCGGGCAAATCCAGTGCCCAATGACATTACCCGGATGCGTCGGGCGACCAAACCAGGCTTTGTTGGCCCCGCTCCACGCCAGTAGCGACTCGTCCCAGTCGTCGCTATTGATATTGACCAGTTGTGTGGTGGTGGCATTGGTATATTCCCAGTTCATCTTGCCGGTCAGGCGATAGCTGAAGTAATCCGGCATCAGCAGAGCGTGAGCAATGTGTGGAATAAGTTCAGGTTGTTGCTCCGTCAGCGCACGCAGTTGATAAAGCGTATTGAAGGGCAGAAACTGGATGCCGCTACGTTGATAAATATCGCGTTTGCCGAGTTGTTGCTGTGCCTGCGCCATTAGGCCATTGGAGCGGCTATCGCGATAAGCAACGGGCAGGCCCACACGCTGACCCTGTTGGTCGAGCAGCACAAAGTCCACGCCCCAGGTATCAATCCCAATGCTATCGATACGAATCCCTTCCTCGCACACCTTGTTTAATCCAAGGCGAATGGCACTTTCCAGGCTATCCACATTCCAGGTGACATAACCGTTCTGGCTATGCAGGTCATTGTTAAAACGATGGATTTCGCGCAGCGTCATGCTGCGGCATTCACGCTCGTAACGCGCCAGCATCACGCGCCCACTGGATGCGCCGAGATCGACGGCGACACAATTGCGAAAGGTCATAATGTGATCCTGCTGAATTTCATTACGACCAGTCTAAAAAGCGCCTGAATTCGTGACCTTCTCGTTACTGACAGGAAAATGGGCCATTGGCAACCAGGGAAAGATGAACGTGATGATGTTCACAATTTGCTTCATTGTGGTGATGTGATGCTCACCGCATTTCCTGAAAATTCACGCTGTATCTTGAAAAATAGACGTTTTTTACGTGGTTTTCCGTCGAAAATTTAAGGTAAGAACCTGACCTCGTGATTACTATTTCGCCGTGTTGACGACATCAGGAGGCCAGTATGACCGTATTACATAGTGTGGATTTTTTTCCGTCTGGTAACGCGTCCGTGGCGATAGAACCCCGGCTCCCGCAGGCGGATTTTCCTGAACATCATCATGATTTTCATGAAATTGTGATTGTCGAACATGGCACGGGTATTCATGTGTTTAATGGGCAGCCCTATACCATCACCGGTGGCACGGTCTGTTTCGTACGCGATCATGATCGGCATCTGTATGAACATACCGATAATCTGTGTCTGACCAATGTGCTGTATCGCTCGCCGGATCGATTTCAGTTTCTCGCCGGGCTGAATCAGTTGCTGCCACAAGAACTGGATGGGCAGTATCCGTCTCACTGGCGCGTTAACCACAGCGTATTGCAGCAGGTGCGACAGCTGGTTGCACAGATGGAACAGCAGGAAGGGGAAAATGATTTACCCTCGACCGCCAGTCGCGAGATCTTGTTTATGCAATTACTGCTCTTGCTGCGTAAAAGCAGTTTGCAGGAGAACCTGGAAAACAGCGCATCACGTCTCAACTTGCTTCTGGCCTGGCTGGAGGACCATTTTGCCGATGAGGTGAATTGGGATGCAGTGGCGGATCAATTTTCTCTTTCACTGCGTACGCTACATCGGCAGCTTAAGCAGCAAACGGGACTGACGCCTCAGCGTTACCTGAACCGCCTGCGACTGATGAAGGCCCGACATCTGCTACGTCACAGCGAGGCCAGCGTTACTGACATCGCCTATCGCTGCGGATTCAGCGACAGTAACCACTTTTCGACGCTTTTTCGCCGAGAGTTTAACTGGTCACCGCGTGATATTCGCCAGGGACGGGATGGCTTTCTGCAATAACGCGAATCTTCTCAACGTATTTGTACGCCATATTGCGAATAATCAACTTCGTTCTCTGGCCGAGGTAGCCACGGTGGCGCATCAGTTAAAACTTCTCAAAGATGATTTTTTTGCCAGCGACCAGCAGGCAGTCGCTGTGGCTGACCGTTATCCGCAAGATGTTTTTGCCGAACATACACATGATTTTTGTGAGCTGGTGATTGTCTGGCGCGGTAATGGTCTGCATGTACTCAACGATCGCCCTTATCGCATTACCCGTGGCGATCTCTTTTACATTCATGCTGACGATAAACACTCCTACGCTTCCGTTAACGATCTGGTTTTGCAGAATATTATTTATTGCCCGGAGCGGCTGAAGCTGAATCTTGACTGGCAGGGAGCGATTCCGGGATTTAGCGCCAGCGCAGGGCAACCACACTGGCGCTTAGGTAGCGTGGGGATGGCGCAGGCGTGGCAGGTTATCGGTCAGCTTGAGCATGAAAGTAGTCAGCATGTGTCGTTTGCTAACGAAATGGCTGAGTTGCTGTTCGGGCAGTTGGTGATGTTGCTGAATCGCCATCGTTACACCAGTGATTCGTTGCCGCCAACATCCAGCGAAACGTTGCTGGATAAGCTGATTACCCGGCTGGCGGCTAGCCTGAAAAGTCCCTTTGCGCTGGATAAATTTTGTGATGAGGCATCGTGCAGTGAGCGCGTTTTGCGTCAGCAATTTCGCCAGCAGACTGGAATGACCATCAATCAATATCTGCGGCAGGTCAGAGTGTGTCATGCGCAATATCTTCTCCAGCATAGCCGCCTGTTAATCAGTGATATTTCGACCGAATGTGGCTTTGAAGATAGTAACTATTTTTCGGTGGTGTTTACCCGGGAAACCGGGATGACGCCCAGCCAGTGGCGTCATCTCAATTCGCAGAAAGATTAATTCGCCATGCCGATGCCGACGATGTTGGCGGCGACAATAATCACCACACAACCGAGGCTCAACACCGTTACCGGACGGCGACCTGCATTGTTCCACTCTTTCAGCACCAGCCCGACGATACCGCCGCACAATACATAGAAACTCATATGCAGCATCCAACTGATGTAGTCATACTGCGCCGGAATGCGGGCGTGGCCCCAGGCATAGAAAAAGAATTGCAGATACCACATCAACCCGCCCAGTGCTGAGAGTAACACATTGTGAATGATCAGCGGTTTTGCCAGCGAGAAGTCGGCTTTTAGCGACAAATCCTTCACTTTTGCCAGACGAATGAAGCAGAAACCGAGGTTGATGATCGCGCCGCCGCCCAGTGCGGCAGCGGCTTCATGCATCGGTTTTGCGGCGTTCATCGCAAAAGACATACCGGCAGAGAAAATGCCGCACATCACCGCCAGCACCAGCCCTTTTTTCAGGTTGAACTCTTCGGCTTTAATGCCCATTTTGCGCTCTTTCAACTGCCCGGCGCGAGTCACAATCCCTACACCAATCAGCGCCACCAGAACGCCGAGCAACGTCATGCGTCCGCCTTCGGTATTAAGCAGAACATCGAAATTGCCGTTGATAATTGGCGTCATCAGCGTACCGACAATCAACGTAATGCCAATGGCGATGCCAATTCCCATCGACATGCCGAGATAACGCATGGTCAGGCCGTAGTTGATATTACCGATCCCCCACATAGCGCCGAACAGAAAAACAGGCAGCAGCGTAGAGAGACTAAACGAGCTGTAATACGCCCAGAAATTCGGCAGTAACAGGGCGCTGATGGCCCACGGCAGAATAATCCACGAAACAATCCCACCAACTGACCACATGGTTTCCCATGACCATTTTTTTACTTTTTTGAACGGAGCGTAAAAACAGGCTGCACTGGCCGCGCCGATCAAATGCCAAAATATCCCCATCGTAATCGCGTTACTCATCTTCTTATCCTCATCATTTTTCGTCGCGTCACATCTCCGACGAGATGAGTGTAAAAATCGTGCTGTCGATTAACCTTTCGCCTGTTGCCGCCGTTGTCGATTTACTGGCAATCACGGCATTAAGTGGGTGATTTGCTTCACATCTCGGGCATTTTCCTGCAAAACCATACCCTTACGAAAAGTACAGCATTGATAATCATTTTCAATATCATTTAATTAACTATAATGAACCAACTGCTTACGCGCATTAACAATCGGCCGCCCGACAATACTGGAGATGAATATGAGCTATACCCTGCCATCCCTGCCGTATGCTTACGATGCCCTGGAACCGCACTTCGATAAGCAGACCATGGAAATCCACCACACCAAACACCATCAGACCTACGTCAACAACGCCAACGCGGCGCTGGAAAGCCTGCCAGAATTTGCCAACCTGCCGGTTGAAGAGCTGATCACCAAACTGGACCAGCTGCCAGCAGACAAGAAAACCGTACTGCGCAACAACGCTGGCGGTCACGCTAACCACAGCCTGTTCTGGAAAGGTCTGAAAAAAGGCACCACCTTACAGGGTGACCTGAAAGCGGCTATCGAACGTGACTTCGGCTCCGTTGATAACTTCAAAGCAGAATTTGAGAAAGCGGCAGCTTCCCGCTTTGGTTCCGGCTGGGCATGGCTGGTGCTGAAAGGCGATAAACTGGCGGTGGTTTCTACTGCTAACCAGGATTCCCCGCTGATGGGTGAAGCTATTTCTGGCGCTTCCGGCTTCCCGATTCTGGGCCTGGATGTGTGGGAACATGCTTACTACCTGAAATTCCAGAACCGCCGTCCGGACTACATCAAAGAGTTCTGGAACGTGGTGAACTGGGATGAAGCAGCGGCACGTTTCGCGGCGAAAAAATAATCATTTGCCGCCTGCTGCAATGAGGCGTTTACGCCGCATATCAGCTTAAAAAATGAACCATCGCCAACGGCGGTGGTTTTTTTGTGTTCAATTTCAAAATAAAAACAATGATCCGATAAAAATAAAACAGCGTTTCAATTAATGTGGTTTTGATCACTTTTATTGATTAAATGAATGTCTATCTTCGTTTCCATCAACACTGATGCTCCATTGAGGAATTACGCATCAGCCCTTAAAAATATGCCGACAGGTGATGGAAATGCAGATAAAACGCTCGATTGAGAAAATCCCGGGGGGATGATGCTCGTCCCGCTATTCCTTGGCGCACTGTGCCACACCTTCTCGCCGGGGGCGGGGAAATATTTTGGATCATTCACCAACGGGATGATTACCGGTACGGTGTCCATTCTGGCGGTGTGGTTTTTTTGCATGGGGGCGTCAATAAAATTAAGCGCGACGGGAACGGTATTGCGTAAATCCGGTACGCTGGTGGTAACAAAAATTGCCGTCGCGTGGGTGGTTGCGGCAATTGCCTCGCGCATTATTCCGGAACATGGCGTTGAAGTTGGATTCTTTGCCGGACTTTCAACGCTGGCGCTGGTGGCGGCGATGGATATGACCAATGGCGGACTTTACGCTTCCATCATGCAGCAGTACGGCACAAAAGAAGAAGCTGGGGCATTTGTGTTGATGTCGTTGGAGTCCGGGGCGCTCATGACGATGATTATTCTGGGCACTGCAGGGATTGCCTCGTTTGAACCGCATGTTTTCGTCGGCGCAGTATTACCGTTCCTCGTGGGCTTTGCCCTGGGGAACCTTGACCCTGAATTACGAGAATTTTTCAGCAAAGCGGTGCAAACGCTGATTCCATTCTTTGCCTTCGCGCTGGGCAATACCATTGATTTGACTGTGATTGCCCAGACTGGTTTGCTGGGGATCCTGTTGGGTGTGGCAGTAATTATCGTGACCGGTATTCCGTTGATTATCGCCGATAAATTGATTGGCGGTGGCGATGGCACTGCCGGAATTGCCGCTTCCAGTTCCGCAGGGGCCGCGGTAGCGACACCTGTGCTGATTGCAGAAATGGTGCCTGCGTTTAAACCGATGGCTCCGGCAGCAACTTCGCTGGTAGCGACGGCGGTCATTGTGACTTCGATTCTGGTGCCAATTCTTACCTCTATCTGGTCACGTAAAGTCAAAGCCAGAGCAGCGAAAATCGAAATTTTAGGTACGGTGAAATAAACCTGCTTCCTTAATCCCCACAGCCGGATGAACTAACGTTCGTCCGGTTTGCTATTGAGTTCCTGCCTGGATACTTACCGCGAAAACAGCACGCCTGACATAAAATAAATATGGTCTAATGGGGAAATTTCTCGTGGAGAGGGAACAGATGCGATATCCGGTTGATGTATACACAGGCAAGATTCAGGCTTATCCCGAAGGCAAACCCAGCGCAATTGCCAAAATCCAGGTTGATGGTGAGTTGATGCTGACGGAGCTGGGGCTGGAAGGTGACGAGCAGGCGGAGAAAAAGGTTCACGGTGGGCCAGACAGAGCGCTGTGTCATTATCCTCGTGAGCATTATCTCTACTGGGCGCGGGAATTTCCGGAACAGGCGGAGTTGTTTGTTGCGCCTGCGTTTGGTGAAAACCTCTCAACCGACGGCCTGACGGAAAGTAATGTTTATATGGGCGATATTTTCCGCTGGGGAGAGGCATTAATTCAGGTCAGCCAGCCGCGCTCGCCTTGCTATAAACTCAATTACCATTTTGATATCAGCGATATAGCGCAGTTGATGCAAAACACAGGTAAGGTGGGGTGGTTGTATAGCGTGATAGCGCCAGGGAAAGTGTCTGCGGACGCGCCGCTGGAGTTGGTTTCCCGTGTCAGCGATGTGACCGTGCAGGAGGCTGCCGCCATCGCATGGCATATGCCGTTTGATGACGATCAGTATCACCGTTTACTCTCCGCCGCCGGGTTATCGAAAAGCTGGACGCGGACGATGCAAAAGCGCCGACTGAGCGGCAAGATCGAAGATTTTTCCCGCCGGTTGTGGGGAAAATAACCCCCGGAGTGTAGGCCTGATAAGACGCTATCAGCGTCGCATCAGGCATCCTGCTCAAATGCCGGATGCGGCGTAAACGCCTTATCCTGCCTACAAATGCGGAGTTTAACTCCGCTTATACAGCGGCAACCAAATCACCAGCCGTAAACCGCCCAGCGGGCTGTCTTCTGCCTTCACCCAGCCACGATGCTGCTGAATGGCGGTTTCAACAATCGCCAGCCCCAATCCTGTACCGCCAGATTCACGATCGCGTGCTTCATCGGTCCGATAGAACGGACGGAAAATCTGTTCGCGATCTTCCGGGCTAACGCCAGGACCATCGTCGTCCACCGTAATGGTGATACCGTCTTTATCTACCGCAAAGCCCACTTCAATCTTCGTATGGGAATAACGCAGAGCATTACGAACAATGTTTTCCAGCGCACTTTCCAGGGCGTTCGGATTGCCGTACAGCGGCCACGGCCCAGGCGGGAAGTTAACTGTCAACGACTTGCCCATTTGCTCGGCTTCGAACGCCGCGTTATCCAGCACTTCACTCCACAACTGGTTGGCTTTGATGGTTTCGCTAACCAGCGCGTTTTTTTGCTGATTACGTGACATCACCAACAGATCGTTGATCATGCTGTCCAGACGTTGCGCTTCGGTTTCAATACGCTCCAGTTCCTTGCTTTCACCGCTACGACGGCGCAGTAACGCCGTACCCAGTTGCAGACGCGTCAGCGGGGTGCGCAGCTCGTGAGAGATATCAGAAAGCAGACGCTGCTGAGAGGTCATCATGCGCTCCAGCGCGGTGACCATCTGGTTAAAACTGGCACCTGCGGCAAGGAATTCCTGTGGCCCCGCTTCCAGTTCCGGGTGCTGGCGTAAGTTTCCCTGGGCAACTTCATCGGCAGCGTTTTTCAGCTTACGCGCCGGTTTTGCCAGACTCCAGGCCAACCACAACAGCAGCGGCGTACTGACCAACATGGTGACAATCAGCAGTAATAGCGGGCGGTCAAACAGTAAGTTAATGAAATCGGATTGAGAACTGCTGGCCGGACGAATCAGATAAAGTTGGTAATTATCTTCGCCATCACGCACGGAGAACGGACCGACCAGTTCCACGCGGCCATACTTTTTCTTCTGCGGATGATCGGCGTTATCGGCCTGACCAATAAAGTTACGAATGATCTGCATTTCGCTGCGTTCAGCGCCGATCACGCGGCCTTCGGTGGTCACCAATAACAAACGCTGTCCTGGCGGTGCCCACTTATCAATCGCCCGGAACAGACGCCGCCACCACATTAAATCGTTGGGCGGATCGTTCGCCAGCTCCGCTTCGACATGCTGCTCAATCATCAGCCCCTGACGCTGTTCGCTATCCAGAAGCTCGGTCATCTGGCGTGAATCGAGCTTGGGTAACATCAAAACCAACATCAACACCAGCGCCAGCGTCAGCCAGAAGATGGCGAAGATGCGCGCGGTTAAGCTGCCTATCATGAAGCAGAAACCATCAGATAGCCGCGACCACGCAAGGTTTTAAACCACGGGTGACCATCTTTACGATCCGGCAGTTTACGACGCAGGTTGGAAATGTGCATATCAATAGCGCGGTCGAAAGGCGTCAGGCGTTTGCCCAACACTTCCTGGCTTAAATGTTCACGGGAAACCACCTGACCCAGATGCTGTGCCAGCAAATAGAGCAGGGTAAACTCAGTACCGGTTAACTCCAGCGTTTGCCCGTCGAAGCTGGCTTCCTGACGGCCTGGATTCAGCACTAAGGCATCAACTTCCAGTGTCGGTGAACCGTTGTCGTTGTTTTGCTGTTGCTCGCTCCAGTGCGAACGGCGCAGGATCGCGCGAATACGTGCCACCAGCTCACGATCATTAAACGGTTTCGGGAGATAGTCATCTGCGCCCAGCTCAAGGCCGAGAACGCGATCAAGTTCACTGCCGCGCGCCGTCAACATAATGACAGGCGTCTGGTGTGTCTGGCGAAGTGCTTTTAATGTGTCGATACCATTTTTCTTCGGCATCATTACGTCAAGCAAAAGTAAATCAATGCTGTCGTCCAGAAGATCAAGCGCCTGTTCCCCATCGTGGGCAACAATCACGTTGAAGCCTTCCATCTCGAGCAGCTCCTTTAATAGGGAAGTCAGCTCTCGGTCATCATCAACTAACAGGATTTTATTCATTGTTTAAATACCTCCGAGGCAGAAATTACGTCATCAGACGTCGCTAATCCATGACTTTACGTTGTTTTACACCCCCTGACGCATGTTTGCAGCCTGAATCGTAAACTCTCTATCGTTGAATCGCGACAGAAAGATTTTGGGAGCAAATGATGCGCATAGTTACCGCTGCCGTCATGGCCTCAACGCTGGCAGTCAGTTCATTAAGCCACGCTGCTGAAGTCGGTTCAGACGATAACTGGCATCCGGGTGAAGAACTTACGCAGCGCAGTACGCAGCGCAGTACGCAGAGCCATATGTTCGACGGCATAAGTTTAACCGAACATCAGCGTCAGCAGATGCGAGATCTTATGCAACAGGCCCGGCACGAACAGCCTCCTGTTAATGTTAGCGAACTGGAGACAATGCATCGCCTTGTCACCGCAGAAAATTTTGATGAAAACGCTGTGCGCGCACAGGCAGAAAAAATGGCGAATGAGCAAATTGCTCGTCAGGTTGAGATGGCAAAAGTCCGCAACCAAATGTATCGCCTGTTAACGCCGGAGCAGCAAGCGGTTTTAAACGAGAAACATCAACAACGAATGGAGCAGTTGCGTGACGTGACGCAATGGCAAAAAAGTTCATCGTTGAAGCTATTGAGTAGTAGCAACTCACGTTCCCAGTAGTAAACCCTGTTTTCCTTGCCATAGACACCATCCCTGTCTTCCCCCACATGATGTGGGGTTTTTTTTATCCTCAATTTGCCTGCTGCTTAATGCATTGCAGATGATTTGCTTCCGTTATACTAGCGTCAGTTGATAGCGGGAGTATTTATGAATCAATCTTATGGACGGCTGGTCAGTCGGGCGGCGATTGCTGCGACGGCGATGGCTTCGTTGCTATTGCTGATTAAAATTTTTGCATGGTGGTATACCGGGTCGGTGAGTATTCTCGCCGCGCTGGTGGATTCGCTGGTGGATATCGGCGCGTCGTTGACGAATTTACTGGTGGTGCGATATTCCCTGCAACCTGCCGACGATAATCACTCGTTTGGTCACGGTAAAGCAGAGTCCCTCGCGGCGCTGGCGCAAAGTATGTTTATCTCCGGTTCGGCACTATTCCTGTTTTTGACGGGTATTCAACATATGATATCTCCAACACCGATGATAGATCCAGGCGTCGGGGTTATCGTGACAATTGTGGCGCTAATTTGTACGATTATCCTTGTCTCGTTTCAGCGTTGGGTGGTGCGCCGGACGCAAAGCCAGGCGGTGCGGGCTGATATGCTACATTACCAGTCTGATGTTATGATGAACGGCGCAATTCTGCTGGCGCTGGGGTTGTCCTGGTACGGCTGGCATCGCGCCGATGCTCTGTTTGCATTGGGAATCGGCATCTATATTTTATATAGCGCGTTACGCATGGGATATGAGGCGGTACAGTCATTACTGGATCGCGCATTGCCTGATGAGGAACGGCAAGAAATTATTGATATCGTGACTTCCTGGCCGGGTGTTAGCGGCGCTCACGATCTTCGCACGCGGCAGTCAGGGCCGACCCGCTTTATTCAGATTCATTTGGAAATGGAAGACTCTCTGCCTTTGGTTCAGGCACATATGGTGGCGGATCAGGTAGAGCAGGCTATTTTACGGCGTTTTCCGGGATCGGATGTAATTATCCATCAGGACCCCTGTTCCGTCGTACCCAGGGAGGGTAAACGGTCTATGCTTTCATAATCAGTATAAAAGAGAGCCAGACCCGCATTTTGTGTATAAAATACCGCCATTTGGCCTGACCTGAATCAATTCAGCAGGAAGTGATTGTTATACTATTTGCACATTCGTTGGATCACTGCGATGTGCAAGAAGACTTCCGGCAACAGATTTCATTTTGCATTCCAAAGTTCAGAGGTAGTCATGATTAAGAAAATCGGTGTGTTGACAAGCGGCGGTGATGCGCCAGGCATGAACGCCGCAATTCGCGGGGTTGTTCGTTCTGCGCTGACAGAAGGTCTGGAAGTAATGGGTATTTATGACGGCTATCTGGGTCTGTATGAAGACCGTATGGTACAGCTAGACCGTTACAGCGTGTCTGACATGATCAACCGTGGCGGTACGTTCCTCGGTTCTGCGCGTTTCCCGGAATTCCGCGACGAGAACATCCGCGCCGTGGCTATCGAAAACCTGAAAAAACGTGGTATCGACGCGCTGGTGGTTATCGGCGGTGACGGTTCCTACATGGGTGCAATGCGTCTGACCGAAATGGGCTTCCCGTGCATCGGTCTGCCGGGCACTATCGACAACGACATCAAAGGCACTGACTACACTATCGGTTTCTTCACTGCGCTGAGCACCGTTGTAGAAGCGATCGACCGTCTGCGTGACACCTCTTCTTCTCACCAGCGTATTTCCGTGGTGGAAGTGATGGGCCGTTATTGTGGCGATCTGACGTTGGCTGCGGCCATTGCCGGTGGCTGTGAATTCGTTGTGGTTCCGGAAGTTGAATTCAGCCGTGAAGACCTGGTAAACGAAATCAAAGCGGGTATCGCGAAAGGTAAAAAACACGCGATCGTGGCGATTACCGAACATATGTGTGATGTTGACGAACTGGCGCATTTCATCGAGAAAGAAACCGGTCGTGAAACCCGCGCAACTGTGCTGGGCCACATCCAGCGCGGTGGTTCTCCGGTGCCTTACGACCGTATTCTGGCTTCCCGTATGGGCGCTTACGCTATCGATCTGCTGCTGGCAGGTTACGGCGGTCGTTGTGTAGGTATCCAGAACGAACAGCTGGTTCACCACGACATCATCGACGCTATCGAAAACATGAAGCGTCCGTTCAAAGGTGACTGGCTGGACTGCGCGAAAAAACTGTATTAATGATTTCGGAAAAAGGCAGATTCCTTTAGCCTGAAACCGATGACAGAAGCAAAAATGCCTGATGCGCTTCGCTTATCAGGCCTACATGAATTTTGCAATTTATTGAATTTGCAAACTTTTGTAGGCCGGATAAGGCGTTCGCGCCGCATCCGGCATGGACAAAGCGCACTTTGTCAGCAATATGAGGCGGATTTCTTCCGCCTTTTTAATCCCTCAACATATACCCGCAAGTTATAGCCAATCTTTTTTTATTCTTTAATGTTTGGTTAACCTTCTGGCACGCTTTGCTCATCACAACACAACATAAGAGAGTCGGGCGATGAACAAGTGGGGCGTAGGGTTAACATTTTTGCTGGCGGCAACCAGCGTTATGGCAAAGGATATTCAGCTTCTTAACGTTTCATATGATCCAACGCGCGAATTGTACGAACAGTACAACAAGGCATTCAGCGCCCACTGGAAACAGCAAACTGGTGATAACGTGGTGATGCGTCAGTCACACGGTGGTTCAGGTAAACAAGCGACGTCGGTAATCAACGGTATTGAAGCTGATGTTGTCACGCTGGCTCTGGCCTATGACGTGGACGCAATTGCGGAACGCGGGCGGATTGATAAAGAGTGGATCAAACGTCTGCCGGATAACTCCGCACCGTACACTTCCACCATTGTTTTCCTGGTGCGTAAGGGCAATCCGAAGCAGATCCATGACTGGAACGATCTGATTAAACCGGGTGTTTCGGTGATCACGCCTAATCCGAAAAGCTCTGGTGGCGCACGCTGGAACTACCTGGCTGCCTGGGGCTACGCGCTGCATCACAACAACAACGATCAGGCAAAAGCACAGGATTTTGTTCGGGCACTGTATAAAAACGTCGAAGTTCTGGATTCTGGCGCGCGCGGCTCCACTAACACCTTTGTCGAGCGCGGGATTGGCGATGTACTGATCGCCTGGGAAAACGAAGCTCTGCTGGCAGCGAATGAACTGGGGAAAGATAAATTCGAAATCGTCACGCCGAGTGAGTCTATCCTCGCAGAGCCAACCGTGTCGGTGGTCGATAAAGTGGTCGAGAAAAAAGGCACCAAAGAGGTGGCGGAAGCCTACCTGAAATATCTCTACTCGCCAGAAGGTCAGGAAATTGCCGCGAAAAACTACTACCGTCCGCGCGACGCTGAAGTAGCGAAAAAGTACGAAAATGCGTTTCCAAAGCTGAAGTTATTCACCATTGATGAAGAGTTCGGCGGCTGGACGAAAGCGCAAAAAGAGCATTTTGCTAACGGCGGTACGTTCGATCAGATCAGCAAACGCTGATTTCCCCAGGATAATTATCAAACCCGGTGGTTTCTCGCGACCGGGTTTTTTATTTGTCACGATTTTGCGTTACCCTTGCATCTCTTTGAGGTACAGGGAAAAAAAGATGAAAAAAGCGGGTCTTCTTTTTTTGGTGATGATAGTTATCGCCGTTGTGGCTGCCGGTATTGGTTACTGGAAATTAACCGGTGAAGAGTCGGATACATTACGTAAGATTGTCCTTGAGGAATGTTTGCCCAATCAGCAGCAAAATCAAAATCCTTCGCCATGTGCGGAAGTCAAACCCAATGCCGGATACGTGGTTTTAAAAGATCTTAATGGCCCACTGCAATATCTGTTGATGCCAACGTATCGTATTAACGGTACTGAAAGTCCTTTGTTGACCGATCCTTCAACGCCGAACTTCTTTTGGTTGGCCTGGCAGGCGCGTGATTTTATGAGCAAAAAGTACGGCCAGCCGGTTCCCGATCGCGCGGTTTCTTTGGCGATCAACTCCCGCACCGGGCGTACGCAAAACCATTTTCATATTCATATCTCTTGTATTCGTCCTGATGTGCGCGAACAACTGGATAACAATCTGGCGAACATCAGCAGCCGCTGGTTGCCACTGCCAGGTGGTTTGCGCGGGCATGAATACCTGGCGCGTCGGGTAACGGAAAGCGAACTGGTACAACGCAGCCCATTTATGATGCTGGCAGAAGAAGTACCTGAGGCGCGGGAACATATGGGAAGCTACGGGCTGGCGATGGTACGGCAGAGTGATAACTCATTTGTATTGCTGGCGACACAACGAAATCTACTGACGCTTAACCGTGCTTCAGCCGAGGAAATTCAGGATCATCAGTGTGAGATTTTGCGTTAAGGCGAAGAGTTAAGGAAAGTAAGTGCCGGATATGAAATCCGGCACCTGTCAGACTTAAGCCTGTTTAGCCGCTTCTGCAGCTTTAACGATTACTGCGAAAGCGTCAGCTTTCAGAGACGCACCGCCAACCAGCGCGCCGTCGATGTCTGGCTGAGCAAACAGTTCTGCAGCGTTAGACGCGTTTACAGAGCCGCCGTACTGAATGATCACTTGTTCAGCGATGTTAGCGTCAACTTTAGCGATGTGGTCACGGATGAATTTGTGAACAGCCTGTGCCTGAGCCGGAGTTGCAGATTTGCCAGTACCGATTGCCCATACAGGTTCGTAAGCGATAACCGCACCTTCGAATGCCGCAGCACCCTGAGTTTTCAGTACCGCGTCGATCTGACGTGCGCAAACTTCTTCAGTTTTGCCCGCTTCGTTTTCAGCTTCGGTTTCACCGATGCACAGAACCGGAGTCAGACCCTGCTCTTTCAGCACCGCGAATTTTTTCGCGATCAGTTCGTCAGACTCTTTGTGGTAAGTACGACGTTCAGAGTGGCCGATGATGATGTACTGTGCGCCGATGTCTTTCAGCATAGCAGCAGAGGTTTCACCGGTGAATGCGCCGGACAGGTTCAGGTCCACGTTTTGCGCACCCAGCATGATGTGGCTGCCTTCAGCTTCGCGCTTCGCCATATCGATGTACATTTCCGGTGGTGCGATTGCAACCGCACAGCCAGCAACACCTGCCAGCTCTTTACGCAGGTTAGAAACCAGCTCGTGAACCATGTGGCGGCTGCCGTTCAGTTTCCAGTTACCCATCACTAAAGGATGTCGCATTTTAATTCTCCACGCTTATAAGCGAATAAAGGAAGATGGCCGCCCCGCAGGGCAGCAGGTCTGTGAAACAGTATAGAGATTCATCGGCACAAAGGCTTTGCTTTTTGTCATTTATTCAAACCTTCAAGCGATTCAGATAGCGCCAGCTTAATCGGTTCAACAGCGAAGGTCAGCCCCTTTTCGCCGTTGTCCGCGACAACATAACGCAGTGCACCTTCTGTCTCGGTGTAATAACGTTTGTTTTTCCCCGCCGTTAGTAGCGACTGCAGTTTTTTCTGGCTTTGTGTTTTGGTCATTAATGGGGTGAGTGTGCGGATCACTGCTGCCATGTATTCCTGAGCTTTCGCTTTCGCTGCTTTTTGCTCTGGCCCCTGGATGGGTAGCCAGGTCATTTGAATGCTTTTGATTTTTAAGGTACCGCGCTCCAGCGCTGTAGAAGCATACAAGTTCTCGTTAATTTTACTTGCAGCACGAGTGAGATTGGCTTTGTCGGGACTGCTGTCGATGGCACGAAATTCGTTCAGTGGCAGGCTAGGATTCTGGCTGTTAAAGTCTTCTCGAAACTGGCTGATGGAGAGATCGAAAGTAGGGGCTCCAGCCAGCAGATAAGGCGCGGTCGTTGCCGTATCTGGTGTTTGTGCATGCGCCGTTGTTGTAACGGTTAATGCAGAACATAAGAGAAAAAACAGCGTACACCCTGGCTTCATTGACAGTACCTTTTGTTATGACTGGCTCCGATTAAAACGATATCTGTCGCCCTTGTCAAAAGGGTAGAATCCTGGAAAAGACAACCATCAAGGAACTTACATGACCATACAGCAATGGTTATTCTCATTTAAAGGGCGTATTGGACGCCGTGATTTCTGGATTTGGATAGGCCTGTGGTTCGCAGGCATGCTGGTGCTTTTCTCACTGGCGGGTAAAAATTTACTCGATATTCAGACCGCGGCGTTTTGCCTTGTGTGCTTGCTTTGGCCAACAGCGGCAGTAACTGTTAAGCGCTGATATGACTTTCCGTGTCAAACCGGAATCTCTAATTTTGACGATTTTCTTTTTAGGTTTAATTCCCTGAGGGCGACGTAGCAGTAAATCCGACGGTGAATCACGCTGATATTCGCGGGTTGGATACCGCATTACAGAGGTCCGTCATATGAGCCTGCCACTTTCTTACGTCGCGAATCAGCTTT
>NZ_MECT01000558.1:0-19737 GCF_001722145.1 Shigella sp. FC1544 | reverse complement strand
AAAACCGTGTTGAGGCCAACGCCCATAATGCGTGCACTGGCGCGACATCCGACGCCATTCATGGCCATATCAATGATTTTCTGGTGCGTACCGGGCTGAGAGGCGGTGTAAGTGAACTGTAGTTGCCATGTTTTACGGCAATGAGAGCAGAGATAGCGCTGATGTCCGGCAGTGCTTTTGCCGTTACGCACCACGCCTTCAGTAGCGGAGCAGGAAGGACATCTGATGGAAATGGAAGCCACGCAAGCACCTTAAAATCACCATCATACACTAAATCAGTAAGTTGGCAGCATTACCAATAGAGACACTTAAATTGACATTGTCTTTTTTGCCTCTTCTTTCATGGCATTCGCAAGATCAATATAGAAAGGATGTTGCTGTGTTAATAATGACGCACCAATTTTATACTCTTTTGCCAACGAATTTTGCGAGAACAATGCCAGGCTCACCAACATAGCTGAACCAAGTAATTTAATATTTTTCATAAACAATCCTCATTGTTTTTGTAGGGTACAACGTCTTAAATTTTTCCTTCACTACCACAGACACCAATAATACGAGTTACGACTTCTTTCATGGCGGCCTTTGCGGACTGCATATAGTGGCGTGGATCATTTGCCGCAGGATTGTTGTAGAAATATCCTTTTAACGCATCGGCAAACGCAATTTTCAATTCTGTCGCGACATTCACTTTACAAATACCGCGGCGAATACAGTGCTGAACGTCCTGTTCTGATAAGCCCGAAGCACCATGCAACACCAGTGGAATCTCCACTCGCTGACGAATCTGTTCCAGCCGCACAAAATCCAGTCGTGGTTCATGCGCATATAAACCATGTGCTGTGCCGATTGCTACGGCCAGGGAGTCAATTTGGGTACGTTGAACAAACTCTGCAGCTGCGGCTGGTGAGGTATAAGCGGAATCTTTTTCATCCACCAGCAGATCGTCCTCCTGGCCGCCAAGACGCCCTAGCTCGGCCTCAACGCTAACATCAAAGCGATGGCAAAAGGTGGTAACTTCTTGCACTCGCGCAATGTTGTCTTCAAATGGCAAATGGGAGCCATCAATCATGACAGAACGGATCCCTGCGCGAACCTTGTTAAAAATGTCATCACTCTCTTCATGATGGTCGAGATGCAGGACTAACGGCAGGTTGTACTCGCGAGCCAGCGATTGTACTAACGAAATTAAACTTCCCACGCCACCATAACGATAAGTACCGGGTGTTCCCGCCAGCATAACGGGAGAGCGAAGTTGTGCAGCGCTCTCAACAACTACCTGTAAAGTTTCAAGGTTATGAATGTTGAAAGCGGGGACGGCATATCCCTCTGACTGGGCTTTTTTCAGCATGTTTTTGCTTGAAATGATGTACATCGCAGCTCCTGTTATTTGTCGTTCGCCTTACAAAATGAAGAAAGAGAATATTAACTTTCATTTTGAAAGCAAACTAGCACAGCAAAAGCGGCAAAAAGCGTGATACATGTCGAATATCATCAAAATAACTTACAAAAAAATAACTTAATTTGTTTTTCACTTTACAAGTGAAACCAATAACATCTCTGCATAAATATGAATAAATTCATTTATTTTTCAATTAATTAATCTATTTTTGTTGCGATTTTTGACCCATGATTTTCTTTTCGAATTGTCGATATTATTGAAGGATAACTTTCAAAGAAAAATACAAGGGGCTATAGTGTTACGCATTAAAGGCCAATGAAGAGTGTTAACGTGCCGAGAAAATCGTCTAACCTACTGAAACGCAGATTAAAAATTGCAGAAATTGTTGCCGCCCAAGGTGAAATCAAAGTTGATGACTTATCTGCACAACTTGGTGTCTCTGGCGTGACGATCCGCGGCGATCTCAGTTATCTGGAGCAACAGGGATATTTAAAGCGATCATTTGGCGGTGCTATTGCGACACCACTCTCCTCTGAACCAGAAGCGATACAACCGATCGCGCCATTGTCTCTGGCACAACAAATGGAAATAGCACGACATTGCGCACGGCTAATTCGCGATCGTGACACGCTATTTCTTGGACATGGGACAATCTGCCGTAAGATCATTCCATTGCTCAGCGAAGTGAAAAAACTGCGTCTGATCACCAACGATCCCGAACATGCGCTGCTGGCAAATCAGTTTATTGATGGCGAAATAATACTGGCTGGCAGTGAAATGCTGCGCCCCGACACCGCACTGGCCGGAAAACCGCTTGAACAGGCACTTCAGCATTTCACCATTACACATAGCATTCTGGAAATCAACCATCTGGATGCTGATGGTACTTTAAATATCAACGTTCCCAGACTGGCCGCTGCCTGGCAGCTCTGTTTCGATCATGCCCAGAATAAGACGGTTATCGTTGCCGCCGATCCTGCGCCATCAACGGCTGCTATCGGGCATTTGCATCAGGCAGAAAATGTGATCGTCAGCCGCAGCATTAACGAACAATATCAGCAACAATTGCAGTCGGCTGATTTCGTTATCCTTTATACCAGTAATGAGTGCTTTACCTGGTCCAATCGCGAAAGGCTTCAGGAATGAGAGGGGTTTTGTGACAATAACTATCTGCGCTATGGGCGAATTGCTGGCCGAGTTTTTGTCCCGCAACCCACATCAAACATTCACTCAGCCTGGGGAGTTTATCGGGCCATTTCCCAGCGGTGCGCCAGCAATTTTTGCTGCTCAGGTGGCAAAACTGTCCCATCGGGCCATCTTCTTCGGATGTGTTGGTAATGATGATTTTGGCCGACTCATTATAGAGCGCCTCCGTCATGAAGGTGTCATTACCGATGGGATCCATGTTATGAACAATGCCGTCACAGGTACGGCGTTCGTGAGTTATCAAAATCCCCAGCAGCGCGATTTCGTCTTTAATATCCCTAACAGCGCCTGCGGCTTGTTTACTGCTGAGCACATTGATAAGGATCTGCTAAAACAGTGTAACCATCTCCATATTGTGGGCTCATCGTTGTTCTCATTTCGCATGATCGATGTCATGCGTAAAGCAATAACGACGATCAAATCGGCTGGCGGCACCGTTTCTTTCGATCCCAATATTCGCAAAGAGATGCTGAGCATTCCTGAAATGGCGCAGGCTCTCGATTATTTGATTGAATATACGGATATTTTCATCCCCAGCGAAAGCGAACTCCCTTTCTTCGCGCGTCACAAAAATCTGTCAGAAGAACAGATTGTTAGCGATCTTCTCCACGGCGGCGTAAAACATGTGGCGATAAAACGCGCCCAGCGTGGGGCCAGCTATTACAAGCTTAAAAACGGTACATTACACGCCCAGCATGTTACAGGCCACGATATCGAAATTATCGATCCAACGGGTGCAGGCGACTGCTTTGGCGCAACGTTTATCACTCTTTTCTTATCCGGTTTCCCGGCACATAAGGCACTGCAATATGCAAATGCCAGCGGCGCGCTCGCCGTAATGCGGCAAGGTCCGATGGAAGGGATATCCTCACTGGCTGACATTGAAGACTTTTTGCAGCAGCACTGAACGGCAATTTTCTGTCAGATTATTTTCCCTGCCTGAAGAGTTGCCGTAGAATTGCCCGTTTCTCGTATCCCCCCATGAGGAGGAACCCTTCCGTGGACACTCGTTTTGTTCAGGCCCATAAAGAGGCGCGCTGGGCGCTGGGGCTGACCCTTTTGTATCTGGCAGTTTGGTTAGCAGCCGCTTACTTACCTGACGTTGCCCCCGGTTTTACCGGCTTTCCGCGCTGGTTTGAGATGGCCTGCATCCTGACGCCGCTGCTGTTTATTGGACTGTGCTGGGCGATGGTGAAATTTATCTATCGCGATATCCCACTGGAGGATGACGATGCAGCTTGAAGTGATTCTACCGCTGGTCGCCTATCTGGTGGTGGTGTTCGGTATCTCTGTTTATGCGATGCGTAAACGGAGCACCGGTACCTTCCTTAATGAGTATTTCCTCGGCAGCCGCTCTATGGGCGGTATTGTGCTGGCGATGACGCTCACCGCGACCTATATCAGTGCAAGTTCGTTTATCGGCGGGCCTGGAGCTGCTTATAAATACGGCCTGGGTTGGGTATTGCTGGCGATGATTCAGCTTCCTGCAGTCTGGCTTTCGCTCGGTATTCTCGGCAAGAAGTTCGCGATTCTTGCGCGCCGCTACAATGCAGTGACGCTGAACGACATGCTGTTTGCCCGCTACCAGAGTCGTCTTCTGGTGTGGCTGGCGAGTTTGAGTTTGCTGGTTGCGTTCGTTGGGGCAATGACCGTGCAGTTTATCGGCGGTGCGCGCCTGCTGGAAACCGCGGCGGGTATTCCTTATGAAACCGGGCTGCTGATTTTCGGTATCAGCATTGCGTTGTATACCGCCTTTGGCGGCTTTCGCGCCAGCGTGCTGAACGACACCATGCAAGGGCTTGTGATGCTGATTGGCACCGTTGTGCTGCTTATTGGCGTGGTACATGCCGCAGGTGGTTTAAGTAATGCGGTAGAGACGCTGCAAACCATCGATCCGCAACTGGTTACGCCACAAGGCGCTGACGATATTCTGTCGCCTGCCTTTATGACGTCGTTCTGGGTACTGGTGTGCTTTGGCGTGATTGGCCTGCCGCATACTGCGGTGCGCTGTATCTCTTATAAAGACAGCAAAGCGGTACACCGGGGGATCATCATCGGTACGATTGTAGTCGCAATCCTGATGTTCGGTATGCACCTGGCCGGAGCGTTAGGTCGTGCAGTGATCCCCGATCTCACCGTACCGGACCTGGTGATCCCGACGTTAATGGTAAAAGTGCTGCCACCGTTTGCTGCCGGGATCTTTCTGGCTGCACCTATGGCTGCGATCATGTCGACAATTAACGCCCAATTGCTACAAAGTTCCGCTACGATCATTAAAGATCTCTATCTGAATATCCGTCCGGATCAAATGCAAAACGAGACGCGTCTGAAGCGGATGTCGGCGGTAATTACGTTAGTTCTCGGCGCGTTGCTGCTGCTTGCCGCCTGGAAGCCGCCAGAAATGATCATCTGGCTGAATTTGCTGGCCTTCGGTGGGTTGGAAGCCGTTTTCCTGTGGCCGCTGGTGCTGGGTCTTTACTGGGAACGCGCCAACGCCAAAGGCGCGCTAAGTGCGATGATCGTTGGCGGCGTGCTGTATGCCGTACTCGCGACGCTGAATATTCAGTACCTGGGCTTCCACCCTATCGTGCCCTCGTTACTACTAAGTTTGCTGGCTTTCCTGGTCGGAAACCGTTTCGGTACATCCGTCCCGCAAGCTACCGTTTTGACTACTGATAAATAAAGAGTTTTGCCATGCCTTGGATCCAACTGAAACTGAACACCACCGGCGCGAACGCTGAAGATCTTAGCGATGCGCTGATGGAAGCGGGTGCCGTTTCTATCACTTTTCAGGATACCCACGATACGCCAGTATTTGAGCCGCTGCCGGGCGAAACGCGCCTGTGGGGCGACACCGATGTGATTGGTCTGTTCGACGCTGAAACCGATATGAACGACGTGGTGGCGATTCTGGAAAACCATCCGCTGCTCGGCGCAGGCTTCGCGCATAAAATCGAACAACTGGAAGATAAAGACTGGGAGCGCGAATGGATGGATAATTTCCACCCGATGCGCTTTGGTGAACGACTGTGGATCTGCCCAAGCTGGCGTGATGTGCCGGACGAAAACGCCGTCAACGTGATGTTAGACCCAGGGCTGGCGTTTGGTACGGGTACCCATCCAACTACCTCTCTGTGCCTACAATGGCTCGACAGCCTCGATTTAACTGGTAAAACAGTCATCGACTTTGGCTGCGGTTCCGGCATTCTGGCTATCGCGGCGCTGAAACTGGGTGCAGCAAAAGCCATTGGTATTGATATCGATCCGCAGGCGATTCAGGCTAGCCGCGACAACGCCGAACGTAATGGCGTTTCTGACCGTCTGGAACTCTACTTACCGAAAGATCAGCCAGAAGAAATGAAAGCCGACGTGGTGGTCGCGAACATCCTTGCAGGCCCATTACGTGAACTGGCACCGTTAATCAGCGTCCTGCCGGTTTCAGGCGGTTTGCTGGGCCTTTCCGGTATTCTGGCAAGCCAGGCAGAGAGCGTTTGTGAAGCTTATGCCGATAGCTTCGCACTGGACCCGGTCGTGGAAAAAGAAGAGTGGTGCCGTATTACCGGTCGTAAGAATTAACCTTCGCATCGCCGTAGGGTGACGCGGGGCGAAGTGCGAGCAAGCTCACAAAAGGCACGTAAATTTGCCGGTTATTTACGCAAATTTGCGTGCCAAAATTTTCATTCATAAAGAAAAATTGAGAACTTACTCAAATTTCTTTGAATGTAAATTTTAGTCACTATTTTCTAATATGATGATTTTTATAAGTAATTATCGCACCACGCTCATTTTAAATGCAATTCTTTGATCCATCTCAGAGGATTGGTCAAAGTTTGGCCTTTCATCTCGTGCAAAAAATGCGTAATATACGCCGCCTTGCAGTCACAGTATGGTCATTTCTTAACTCATGCGCATCGGACAATATCAGCTCAGAAATCGCCTGATCGCAGCGCCCATGGCTGGCATTACAGACAGACCTTTTCGGACGTTGTGCTACGAGATGGGAGCCGGATTGACAGTATCCGAGATGATGTCTTCTAACCCACAGGTTTGGGAAAGCGACAAATCTCGTTTACGGATGGTGCACATTGATGAACCCGGTATTCGCACCGTGCAAATTGCTGGTAGCGATCCGAAAGAAATGGCAGATGCAGCACGTATTAACGTGGAAAGCGGTGCCCAGATTATTGATATCAATATGGGTTGCCCGGCTAAAAAAGTGAATCGCAAGCTCGCAGGTTCAGCCCTCTTGCAGTACCCGGATGTCGTTAAATCGATCCTTACCGAGGTCGTCAATGCAGTGGACGTTCCTGTTACCCTGAAGATTCGCACTGGCTGGGCACCGGAACACCGTAACTGCGAAGAGATTGCCCAACTGGCTGAAGACTGTGGCATTCAGGCTCTGACCATTCATGGCCGTACACGCGCCTGTTTGTTCAATGGAGAAGCTGAGTACGACAGTATTCGGGCAGTTAAGCAGAAAGTTTCCATTCCGGTTATCGCGAATGGCGACATTACTGACCCGCTTAAAGCCAGAGCTGTGCTCGACTATACAGGGGCGGATGCCCTGATGATAGGCCGCGCAGCTCAGGGAAGACCCTGGATCTTTCGGGAAATCCAGCATTATCTGGACACTGGGGAGTTGCTGCCCCCACTGCCTTTGGCAGAGGTTAAGCGCTTGCTTTGCGCGCACGTTCGGGAACTGCATGACTTTTATGGTCCGGCAAAAGGGTACCGAATTGCACGTAAACACGTTTCCTGGTATCTCCAGGAACACGCTCCAAATGACCAGTTTCGGCGCACATTCAACGCCATTGAGGATGCTAGCGAACAGCTGGAGGCGTTGGAGGCATACTTCGAAAATTTTGCGTAAACAGAAATAAAGAGCTGACAGAACTATGTTCGAACAACGCGTAAATTCTGACGTACTGACCGTTTCTACCGTTAACTCTCAGGATCAGGTAACCCAAAAACCCCTGCGTGACTCGGTTAAACAGGCACTGAAGAACTATTTTGCTCAACTGAATGGTCAGGATGTGAATGACCTCTATGAGCTGGTACTGGCTGAAGTAGAACAGCCCCTGTTGGACATGGTGATGCAATACACCCGTGGTAACCAGACCCGTGCTGCGCTGATGATGGGCATCAACCGTGGTACGCTGCGTAAAAAATTGAAAAAATACGGCATGAACTAATTCAGGTTAGCTAAATGCTTGATTAAAAAGGCGCTACTCGGCATGGGGAAGCGCCTTTTTTATAGGTGTCACAAAGGGAGTGACCATGAGAACAGGATGTGAACCGACCCGGTTTGGTAATGAAGCTAAGACCATTATTCACGGTGATGCGCTTGCCGAACTTAAAAAGATCCCCGCCGAAAGTGTCGATCTGATCCTTGCCGACCCACCATATAACATCGGTAAAAATTTTGATGGTCTGATCGACGCCTGGAAAGAAGATCTGTTTATCGACTGGCTGTTTGAAGTGATTGCAGAGTGCCACCGCGTTCTGAAAAAGCAGGGCAGCATGTACATCATGAACAGCACGGAAAACATGCCCTTTATCGATCTCCAGTGCCGCAAGCTTTTTACCATCAAAAGTCGCATCGTCTGGTCATATGACAGTTCTGGTGTACAGGCGAAAAAACACTACGGCTCCATGTACGACCCCATCCTGATGATGGTGAAAGACGCAAAGAACTACACATTCAACGGTGATGCTATTCTGGTAGAAGCCAAAACCGGATCGCAGCGCGCGTTGATCGATTATCGCAAAAATCCTCCACAGCCATACAATCATCAAAAAGTACCGGGTAACGTCTGGGATTTTCCGCGCGTGCGTTATTTGATGGATGAATATGAGAACCACCCGACGCAAAAACCGGAAGCCTTACTGAAACGCATTATTCTCGCCTCTTCCAACCCAGGCGATATCGTTCTCGACCCGTTTGCCGGTAGCTTTACTACCGGTGCCGTAGCCGTCTCCAGCGGGCGAAAATTCATTGGTATTGAGATCAACAGCGAGTACATCAAAATGGGGCTTCGACGGCTGGATGTCGCGTCGCATTACTCTGCGGAAGAACTGGCGAAAGTGAAAAAAAGAAAGACCGGCAACCTGTCAAAACGAAGCCGGTTAAGCGAAGTTGACCCCGATCTCATTGCAAAGTAAAGGAAGTGTAAGCCTGGTTTTCAGATTATTCATTTCGTGTATATTTCCTGCCAGACTTGGTTAAACATGCACAGGCTCAGGTAATGATTCGCAAGTATTGGTGGCTCGTCGTTTTCGCTGTCTTCGTTTTTCTGTTTGATACTTTACTGATGCAGTGGATTGAACTGCTGACAACAGAAACAGACAAATGCCGTAATATGAACTCAGTTAATCCACTAAAACTGGTTAACTGTGACGAACTGAATTTTCAGGACAGAATGTGAATTTACATGACACTTAATTCATTCGTTTGATGAATTAATTTCGTTATGTTTTCATCTGGCATGAACATTCTTAATACGTTATCGACCAGCGCGGGTGCTTGTTTATAAAGATCATAACCCGCCATATTCATTAACCAGTTTTGAACAATTCCGCTGAAGGCACCATTAATAATAATCATCACAACATCTAAATCGAGGTTATTTGCTACACAACCTTGTTGCTGACACGCCTGCAATACTTCGCGGAGAGTCTGCGGATTAAAGCCCATCTTTTCGCGTATCACTCCCTCGGCCAGCATCTCATCATTAAATTCACATTTGTGATATAAGATTTTCAGCAACGCCTGCTGGCGGGGAATTTTGGCAATATATTGCAAGCCGACAATCAATTTTTCACGCAATTGTTGAAACGGGTCATGCTCTAATCCAGCCGTCAAGTGTTCCTGGATTAACTCCCGCAATGAAGGCTGTTGCAACCACATCTCATTAAACAGTTGAGTCTTGTTTTCGAAGTGCCAGTCGATAGCGCCACGCGTAACGTTAGCGGCGTCGGCAATGTCGTTGAGCGTCGTCTTGCTTACGCCATGCTGCGCAAACTGGGCGATGGCAGTTTCAATCAGTTCTTGCCGGGTCTTCAGAGCTTCGGCTTTGGTTCTTTTTGCCATGATTAATTATTCAGGAAATAAATATATTCGACACAGGGTGAGAAAATAGCGAAGGTTAATCTATCATCTAATGTGTATTTATACGAGAGGGTAACATTGAGTTGCTATAAATCGTCAAATAAACAATGTATATTATTTACCTAAAATACATTCGCCACATGAATATATATTTCAATTTACGAGGTTTTAATTCTGCCTCTTTCAACCCGCGTCAAAATAAAACAGTAGAATATTAATCTTTTTTTGTGTTTATGTGCCTTGAGACGCCAGTATTCATAACTATTCCTTACATCGACGAATGATAATTTGTAGGATAGCAAACTGTATTTTTCTTTCTGCGAGTTAACGCGTTGCCTTTCTGGGTAAATAACGCGCTTTTGGTTTTTTGAGGAATAGTAATGACGAAACATGCCAGGTTTTTCCTCCTGCCCTCCTTTATTCTGATCTCCGCGGCTTTAATCGCCGGTTGTAACGATAAGGGAGAAGAGAAAGCTCACGTCGGTGAACCGCAGGTTACCGTTCATATTGTGAAAACGGCCCCGTTAGAAGTTAAGACTGAATTACCAGGCCGCACCAATGCTTACCGTATAGCCGAAGTTCGCCCACAGGTTAGCGGGATCGTACTGAATCGTAATTTCACTGAAGGCAGCGATGTACAAGCAGGCCAGTCCCTGTACCAGATCGATCCCGCGACCTATCAGGCAAATTATGACAGCGCGAAAGGCGAACTGGCGAAAAGTGAAGCCGCCGCCGCCATCGCGCATTTGACGGTAAAACGTTACGTTCCGCTCGTGGGTACGAAATACATCAGCCAGCAGGAGTACGACCAGGCCATTGCTGATGCTCGCCAGGCCGATGCCGCCGTGATTGCCGCAAAAGCCACAGTCGAAAGCGCTCGCATCAATCTCGCTTATACCAAAGTGACTGCGCCAATTAGCGGACGTATCGGCAAATCGACCGTGACCGAAGGCGCTCTTGTCACTAATGGGCAAACGACTGAACTGGCGACTGTCCAGCAGCTCGATCCTATCTACGTTGATGTGACCCAATCCAGCAACGATTTTATGAGGCTGAAGCAATCCGTAGAGCAAGGAAATTTGCATAAGGAAAACGCCACCAGCAACGTAGAGTTGGTCATGGAAAACGGTCAAACCTATCCCCTGAAAGGTACGCTGCAATTCTCTGATGTGACCGTTGATGAAAGCACCGGCTCCATAACCCTACGTGCTGTCTTCCCTAACCCGCAACATACGCTTTTGCCGGGTATGTATATGCGTGCACGGATTGATGAAGGCGTCCAACCTGACGCCATTCTTATCCCGCAACAAGGCGTTAGCCGCACACCGCGTGGTGATGCAACCGTGCTGATTGTTAACGATAAAAGTCAGGTGGAAGCGCGCCCTGTCGTTGCCAGTCAGGCGATTGGCGATAAATGGTTGATTAGCGAAGGTCTGAAATCTGGCGATCAAGTCATTGTCAGCGGCCTGCAAAAAGCGCGTCCGGGAGAGCAGGTTAAAGCCACTACCGATACCCCCGCAGATACTGCATCGAAGTAAGGTAATCTGACATGGCAAACTTTTTTATTCGACGACCGATATTTGCATGGGTGCTGGCCATTATTCTGATGATGGCGGGCGCACTGGCGATCCTACAATTGCCCGTCGCTCAGTATCCAACCATTGCACCGCCTGCGGTTTCTGTTTCGGCAAACTATCCAGGTGCTGATGCGCAGACCGTGCAGGATACGGTGACGCAGGTTATCGAACAGAATATGAATGGTATCGATAACCTGATGTATATGTCCTCCACCAGCGATTCCGCCGGTAGCGTGACAATTACCCTTACCTTCCAGTCCGGGACCGATCCTGATATCGCGCAAGTGCAGGTGCAGAACAAACTCCAGCTCGCCACGCCGTTGCTGCCGCAGGAGGTTCAGCAGCAGGGGATCAGTGTTGAAAAGTCCAGTAGCAGCTATTTGATGGTGGCGGGTTTTGTCTCTGATAACCCAGGCACCACACAGGACGATATCTCGGACTATGTGGCCTCTAACGTTAAAGATACGCTTAGCCGTCTGAATGGCGTCGGTGACGTACAGCTTTTCGGCGCACAGTATGCGATGCGTATCTGGCTGGACGCCGATCTGCTAAACAAATATAAACTGACACCGGTTGATGTGATTAACCAGTTGAAGGTACAGAACGATCAGATCGCTGCCGGACAGTTGGGCGGAACGCCAGCGTTACCAGGGCAACAGTTGAATGCCTCGATTATTGCTCAAACGCGGTTAAAAAATCCGGAAGAATTCGGCAAAGTGACCCTGCGCGTAAACAGTGACGGCTCGGTGGTACGCCTGAAAGATGTCGCACGGGTTGAACTTGGCGGTGAAAACTATAACGTTATCGCTCGTATCAACGGAAAACCGGCGGCGGGCCTGGGGATTAAGCTGGCAACCGGCGCGAATGCTCTCGATACCGCGAAAGCCATTAAGGCAAAACTGGCGGAATTACAGCCATTCTTCCCGCAGGGAATGAAGGTTCTCTACCCTTATGACACCACGCCATTCGTCCAGCTTTCTATTCACGAAGTGGTAAAAACGCTGTTCGAAGCCATTATGCTGGTGTTCCTGGTGATGTATCTGTTCTTGCAGAATATGCGAGCAACGCTGATCCCCACCATTGCGGTACCCGTGGTGTTGTTAGGGACGTTTGCCATCCTCGCCGCTTTTGGTTACTCCATCAACACACTAACGATGTTCGGGATGGTGCTTGCCATCGGGCTGCTCGTCGATGATGCGATAGTGGTGGTGGAGAACGTCGAGCGCGTGATGATGGAGGATAAGCTCCCGCCAAAAGAAGCGACGGAAAAATCGATGTCGCAAATTCAGGGCGCACTGGTGGGTATCGCGATGGTGCTGTCAGCGGTATTTATTCCGATGGCATTCTTCGGCGGTTCTACTGGGGCAATTTATCGCCAGTTCTCTATCACCATCGTTTCGGCAATGGCACTTTCTGTTCTGGTGACATTGATTCTTACCCCTGCGTTATGTGCAACGCTGCTTAAACCCGTCTCTGCTGAGCATCACGAAAATAAGGGCGGTTTCTTCGGCTGGTTTAATACCACCTTCGATCATAGCGTTAACCACTACACCAACAGCGTCGGCAAAATCCTCGGTTCCACAGGACGATATTTACTGATCTATGCGCTGATTGTTGCAGGAATGGTGGTGTTGTTTTTACGTCTTCCGTCTTCCTTCTTACCTGAAGAGGATCAGGGTGTCTTTCTGACCATGATTCAGTTACCCGCTGGCGCGACGCAAGAGCGGACGCAAAAAGTGTTGGATCAAGTGACGGATTACTATCTGAAGAACGAGAAAGCGAACGTTGAAAGTGTCTTTACGGTTAACGGCTTTAGCTTCAGCGGCCAGGCATAAAACGCCGGTATGGCCTTCGTCAGTCTGAAACCGTGGGAAGAGCGTAATGGTGATGAAAACAGTGCGGAAGCGGTAATCCATCGTGCCAAAATGGAATTGGGCAAGATCCGCGACGGTTTTGTCATTCCATTCAATATGCCAGCCATTGTTGAACTGGGCACGGCAACGGGTTTCGACTTTGAGTTAATTGATCAGGCTGGGCTGGGTCACGATGCCCTAACCCAGGCCCGTAACCAGTTGCTTGGTATGGCGGCGCAACATCCTGCCAGCTTAGTCAGCGTGCGTCCTAATGGCCTGGAAGACACCGCGCAGTTTAAACTGGAAGTTGACCAGGAAAAGGCGCAGGCATTAAGTGTTTCACTTTCTGACATCAATCAGACCATTTCAACGGCGTTGGGTGGGACTTATGTTAACGACTTCATCGACCGTGGTCGCGTGAAAAAGGTGTATGTTCAGGCGGATGCCAAATTCCGTATGCTGCCAGAAGATGTCGATAAACTTTATGTCCGCAGCGCCAACGGCGAAATGGTGCCATTCTCGGCCTTTACCACTTCACATTGGGTGTATGGCTCTCCGCGACTGGAACGCTACAACGGTCTGCCGTCAATGGAGATTCAGGGGGAAGCCGCGCCAGGAACCAGTTCCGGCGATGCCATGGCGTTGATGGAAAACCTTGCGTCAAAATTACCTGCGGGCATTGGTTATGACTGGACGGGTATGTCGTATCAGGAACGCTTATCGGGAAACCAGGCTCCCGCTCTGGTAGCAATTTCCTTTGTGGTTGTTTTCCTGTGCCTTGCTGCACTCTATGAAAGCTGGTCAATTCCTGTCTCGGTTATGTTGGTCGTGCCGTTAGGGATTGTCGACGTGCTGCTGGCGGCAACACTCTTTAATCAAAAAAATGACGTCTACTTTATGGTGGGCTTGCTAACGACAATTGGCTTGTCGGCCAAAAACGCTATTTTGATTGTTGAGTTCGCTAAAGATCTCATGGAGAAAGAGGGTAAAGGTGTTGTTGAAGCGACACTAATGGCAGTACGTATGCGTCTGCGTCCTATCCTGATGACCTCTCTCGCCTTTATTCTCGGCGTATTACCGCTAGCTATCAGTAACGGTGCAGGCAGTGGCGCGCAGAACGCAGTGGGTATTGGGGTAATGGGCGGAATGGTCTCTGCAACGTTGCTGGCAATCTTCTTCGTACCGGTGTTCTTTGTGGTGATCCGCCGTTGCTTTAAAGGATAAATCAGAAACATAAAGGCACTTTCGGGTGCCTTTATTATTTTCAGTGAAACCCATAAAAATTAATAAGATATTCTTCCACTCACTCTTTAAAAACTTTCTATAGTTCCCGCTCCCTTCACTATTTTTACAATTCACATAATTTGTCATTATTCATTCCGCAATATTTATAACCTCCGGTGATAAAATGGCATTCAGCTCGTTAATAAGAGAGTTAACTTATTAAGCGTTAGCGTTTATTACTGAGGTAACACCATGAAAAGATTAATTCCTGTGGCATTGCTCACCGCATTGCTGGCGGGCTGTGCTCACGATTCGCCCTGCGTTCCGGTTTATGACGATCAGGGTCGTCTGGTTCACACCAATACCTGTATGAAAGGCACGACTCAGGATAACTGGGAAACGGCTGGGGCTATTGCCGGCGGGGCAGCGGCTGTTGCTGGCCTGACAATGGGGATCATCGCTCTGTCGAAATAACTGAACAGGGCGCGGAGTTTCGCGCTCTGTTTAACGATACAGTATCTTTACATAAGATAAAATATTGCTATATTCTGCTGGCTAATTCTCTGCTGATTTAGCATGTTATATCGCGTTATTTCGCTGCTTTCGAAATAACGCATCAATTTAACTTTCACACTTCCCACCAGAAATATACTCACGCTAACAATCATTATTCTGCTTAGTAAAACACGCGTAAATATTTTGCGCCAAAATGTGGCGCATGTTTCATTTTCGCACCATTGCGGGGCGCTGTTTTTATTATTTCCTGTCTACACTCAGCTTATTGCGACGCGAAATCGTGCGCAAAAGCTGGCACTACTTTTGCTTATAAGAGGATGGCCACAGACAGGTAAAAGACGTTTCCCAAACGTCCTATAACGATAATTTTCGCCTCACAGGAAGCATTATGAAAAAGATGATGATAGCCACACTGGCTGCCGCCAGCGTGCTGCTTGCCGTTGCAAATCAGCGCATGCTGGCGCGACGCTTGATGCCGTTCAGAAAAAAGGTTTTGTGCAATGCGGGATCAGTGATGGATTACCTGGGTTCTCTTATGCCGATGCAGACGGTAAGTTTTCAGGTATTGATGTTGATGTTTGTCGTAGTGTTGCCGCTGCTGTATTTGGTGACGACACGAAAGTGAAATATACCCCACTCACAGCAAAAGAACGCTTCACGGTTTTACAGTCAGGGGAAGTGGATTTGCTCTCCCGTAATACGACCTGGACTTCATCTCGCGACGCCGGGATGGGAATGGCATTTACTGGCGTCACTTATTACGACGGCATTGGCTTCCTGACGCACGATAAAGCGGGGCTAAAAAGCGCGAAAGAACTGGATGGCGCTACCGTCTGTATTCAGGCGGGTACTGATACCGAACTCAACGTTGCCGACTATTTCAAGGCAAACAATATGAAGTACACACCGGTGACTTTCGATCGCTCTGACGAATCAGCGAAGGCACTGGAATCTGGTCGCTGCGATACGCTGGCCTCGGATCAGTCGCAACTGTATGCCCTGCGCATCAAATTAAGCAACCCAGCTGAATGGATTGTCTTACCGGAGGTTATCTCTAAAGAACCGCTTGGGCCGGTAGTTCGTCGTGGCGATGATGAATGGTTCTCGATTGTACGCTGGACGCTTTTCGCCATGCTGAATGCTGAAGAGATGGGCATCAATTCCCAGAACGTCGATGAAAAAGCGGCTAATCCAGCAACGCCTGATATGGCACATCTGCTGGGTAAAGAAGGCGATTACGGCAAGGATCTGAAGTTGGATAATAAATGGGCCTATAACATCATCAAACAGGTGGGTAACTACTCGGAAATTTTCGAGCGTAACGTAGGTTCAGAAAGCCCGCTGAAAATTAAACGTGGGCAAAATAATCTCTGGAATAACGGCGGTATTCAGTACGCGCCGCCCGTGCGTTAAGTCGGTGTGAGGTAACGAGCGTCGCTACGGCGGCGCTCTCTTCAGCGTTATGCTTTCCGAGGTTTCTATGTCTCATCGCCGCTCAACCGTTAAAGGCTCACTCTCCTTTGCCAACCCTACGGTTCGTGCCTGGTTATTCCAGATCCTTGCCGTTGTTGCTGTTGTCGGAATTGTTGGTTGGTTATTTCACAACACTGTAACGAATCTCAGTAATCGTGGCATTACTTCAGGTTTTGCCTTTCTGGATCGCGGCGCTGGCTTCGGTATTGTCCAGCATTTGATCGATTACCAGCAGGGCGACACCTACGGACGCGTTTTTATTGTCGGCTTACTCAATACGCTACTGGTTTCTGCATTGTGTATTGTGTTCGCTTCTGTTTTAGGCTTCTTTATCGGTCTGGCGAGACTTTCGGATAACTGGCTGCTACGAAAGCTATCCACAATTTATATTGAGATCTTCCGTAATATTCCCCCGCTGCTGCAAATCTTCTTCTGGTACTTTGCCGTGTTGCGCAATTTGCCCGGACCACGCGCCAGGCTGTGAGCGCGTTTGATCTGGCCTTTTTGAGCAATCGTGGGCTTTATATTCCGTCACCGCAGCTGGGAGACGGATTTATTGCGTTTATCCTGGCTGTTGTTATGGCTATAGTCCTTTCTGTTGGGCTATTCCGCTTTAATAAAACATACCAGATAAAGACCAGACAACTGCGCCGCACCTGGCCGTTCGCCGCAGTGTTGATCATCGGTTTGCCTTTACTGGCGCAATGGCTTTTTGGCGCAGCACTACACTGGGATGTCCCAGCCCTACGAGGCTTTAACTTCCGCGGCGGAATGGTTTTAATTCCTGAACTGGCAGCCTTAACGCTGGCACTTTCGGTTTATACCTCTGCATTTATCGCCGAGATTATCCGCGCTGGGAGCCAGGCAGTGCCTTATGGTCAACATGAAGCGGCTCGGTCACTGGGGTTACGCTACGCCAGGTCATTATTCCCCAGGCACTGCGAGTGATTATTCCGCCGTTAACCAGCCAGTATCTCAACATCGTCAAAAACTCCTCTCTTGCCGCCGCTATTGGCTATCCCGATATGGTTTCGCTGTTTGCTGGCACCGTGCTGAACCAGACGGGGCAAGCCATCGAGACGATAGCCATGACCATGTCGGTCTATCTGATTATCAGCCTGACTATCTCGCTGCTGATGAATATCTATAACCGCCGCATCGCGATCGTTGAACGCTAAGGAGTCATGATGACAAAAGTATTGCTGTCTCAGCCCTCGCGCCCAGCGAGCCATAACTCAAGCCGCGCGATGGTGTGGGTGCGAAAAAATCTGTTCTCCAGCTGGAGCAATAGCCTGCTGACTATTGGCTGCATATGGTTGATGTGGGAACTGATCCCACCGTTGCTGAACTGGGCATTTTTGCAGGCTAACTGGGTTGGCTCAACGCGTGCCGACTGCACAAAAGCCGGTGCCTGTTGGGTCTTCATCCACGAACGATTTGGTCAGTTTATGTATGGACTTTACCCACACGACCAACGCTGGCGAATTAACCTGGCATTACTGATTGGCCTTGTGTCAATCGCACCAAAATACTCCCGCATCGCGGTCGCTATATTGCGGTCTGGGCGGTGATTTACCCACTGATTGTCTGGTGGCTGATGTATGGCGGTTTTTTTGGTCTTGAGCGGGTTGAAACCCGGCAATGGGGCGGGCTGACGCTAACTTTAATTATTGCATCCGTTGGGATTGCGGGGGCGCTACCGTGGGGGATCTTACTGGCGTTAGGTCGCCGCTCCCATATGCCGATTGTGCGTATCTTATCGGTCATTTTTATCGAGTTCTGGCGCGGCGTACCGCTGATTACCGTATTGTTTATGTCTTCGGTCATGCTGCCGTTGTTTATGGCAGAAGGCACCAGTATCGACAAACTGATCCGCGCGCTGGTTGGCGTGATCCTGTTTCAGTCAGCATATGTTGCGGAAGTCGTGCGAGGCGGATTACAGGCCCTACCTAAAGGGCAATATGAAGCGGCAGAGTCGCTGGCGTTGGGGTACTGGAAAACTCAGGGGCTGGTTATTCTGCCACAGGTGTTGAAGCTGGTAATTCCTGGGCTGGTAAATACCATCATCGCACTCTTCAAAGATACCAGCCTGGTGATCATCATCGGCTTGTTCGATCTTTTCAGTAGCGTTCAGCAGGCAACCGTTGATCCCGCCTGGTTGGGTATGTCGACGGAAGGGTATGTTTTCGCCGCGCTGATCTACTGGATCTTTTGTTTCAGCATGTCACGTTATAGCCAACATCTGGAAAAACGTTTTAACGCCGGGCGTACACCGCATTGAGGACACTATGAGCCAAATTTTACTGCAACCTGCTAACGCGATGATTACGCTGGAAAACGTCCATAAATGGTATGGACAATTCCATGTTTTGAAAAATATAAATTTAACCGTGCAACCGGGAGAACGGATCGTTCTGTGTGGCCCTTCTGGTTCCGGTAAATCGACAACCATTCGTTGTATTAATCATCTGGAAGAACATCAACAGGGACGGATTGTCGTAGATGGCATCGAACTTAATGAAGATATCCGCAATATTGAGCGCGTCAGGCAGGAAGTGGGAATGGTATTTCAGCATTTCAATCTCTTCCCTCATCTGACCGTTTTACAGAACTGTACCCTGGCACCGATTTGGGTACGCAAGATGCCTAAGAAAGAGGCTGAAGCTCTGGCGATGCATTACCTTGAGCGGGTGAGAATTGCCGAACATGCGCATAAGTTTCCCGGACAGATTTCAGGTGGTCAGCAGCAACGCGTTGCCATTGCGCGTTCGCTGTGTATGAAGCCGAAAATTATGTTGTTTGATGAACCAACGTCGGCGCTCGATCCGGAGATGGTGAAAGAGGTGCTGGATACGATGATTGGGCTGGCGCAGTCGGGTATGACAATGTTGTGTGTAACACATGAAATGGGGTTTGCACGTACCGTCGCTGACCGGGTAATTTTTATGGATCGTGGGGAGATAGTGGAACAAGCTGCACCTGATGAATTTTTTACGCATCCTAAATCAGAGCGTACGAGGGCATTTTTATCGCAGGTAATCCATTAATTGAATGTTAGTTCGAAAAGCAAAAAGGCCATCCTTTCGGATGGCCTTTTTGTTGATTTGATGTCTGGCAGTTTATGGCGGGCGTCCTGCCCGCCACCCTCCGGGCCGTTGCTTCGCAACGTTCAAATCCGCTCCCGGCGGATTTGTCCTACTCGAGAGAGTGTTCACCGACAAACAACAGATAAAACAAAAGGCCCAGTCTTCCGACTGATCCTTTTGTTTTATTTGATGTCTGGCAGTTCCCTACTCTCGCATGGGGAGACCCCACACTACCATCGGCGCTACGGCGTTTCACTTCTGAGTTCGGCATGGGGTCAGGTGGGACCACCGC
>NZ_MECT01000557.1:0-20010 GCF_001722145.1 Shigella sp. FC1544 | reverse complement strand
GTTACTGGCCGAATCAACTGAGTTTCTCAGAATCATGCGGAATGGTGATGAGAATGCTGATGACATTGCAGGGCGCTTCACCGGGACGTATACCGGAGCTGATGCGCGATCTTGCAAGTATGGGACAACTTGTGAAATTACCGACGAGAAGGGGAAGGGCCTTCCCGAGAGTGGTAAAGGAGAGGCCCTGGAAATACCCCACAGCCCCGAAAAAGAGCCAGTCAGTTGCTTAACTGACTGGCATTACACCGGTCGGCAGCCCTTTTTTATCTATGATAGTGATTACTCAACCGTAACCGATTTTGCCAAGTTACGCGGCTGGTCAACGTCGGTGCCTTTGATCAGCGCGACATGGTAAGCCAGCAGCTGCAGCGGAACGGTGTAGAAGATCGGTGCAATCACCTCTTCCACATGCGGCATCTCGATGATGTGCATGTTATCGCTACTTACAAAACCCGCATCCTGATCGGCGAAGACATACAACTGACCGCCACGCGCGCGAACTTCTTCAATGTTGGATTTCAGTTTTTCCAACAGTTCGTTGTTCGGTGCAACGACGATAACCGGCATATCCGCGTCAATCAGCGCCAGCGGGCCGTGTTTCAGCTCGCCAGCAGCGTAGGCTTCAGCGTGAATGTAGGAGATCTCTTTCAGCTTCAATGCGCCTTCCAGTGCGATTGGGTACTGATCGCCACGGCCCAGGAACAGTGCGTGATGTTTGTCAGAGAAATCTTCTGCCAGAGCTTCAATGCGTTTGTCCTGAGATAGCATCTGCTCAATACGGCTCGGCAGCGCCTGCAGACCATGCACAATGTCATGTTCAATGGAGGCATCCAGACCTTTCAGGCGAGACAGCTTCGCCACCAGCATCAACAGCTCAGTTAACTGAGTGGTGAATGCTTTAGTGGACGCCACGCCGATTTCCGTACCCGCGTTGGTCATCAGCGCCAGATCGGATTCGCGCACCAGAGAAGAACCCGGAACGTTACAGATTGCCAGCGAACCAAGGTAACCCAGCTCTTTCGACAGACGCAGGCCCGCCAGGGTATCCGCGGTTTCGCCAGACTGTGACAAGGTGATCATCAGGCTGTTACGACGCACGGCAGATTTACGATAGCGGAATTCAGAGGCGATTTCGACGTCGCACGGAATACCTGCCAGCGATTCAAACCAGTAGCGGGAAACCATACCGGAGTTATAAGAAGTACCACAGGCGAGGATCTGAATATGCTCAACCTTCGACAGCAGTTCGTCGGCGTTCGGTCCCAGCTCGCTTAAATCAACCTGACCGTGGCCGATGCGCCCGGTAAGGGTGTTTTTGATCGCGTTCGGCTGTTCGTAGATCTCTTTCTGCATGTAGTGACGGTAAATACCTTTATCGCCCGCGTCATATTGCAGATTGGATTCGATATCCTGACGTTTTACTTCCGCGCCAGTTTTATCGAAGATGTTTACCGAACGGCGAGTAATTTCCGCAATATCGCCCTCTTCAAGGAAGATAAAGCGACGGGTCACCGGCAGCAGCGCCAGCTGGTCAGAAGCGATAAAGTTTTCGCCCATACCCAGGCCAATCACCAGCGGACTACCAGAACGTGCCGCCAGCAGGGTATCCGGGTGACGGGAGTCCATGATCACTGTACCGTACGCACCGCGCAGCTGCGGGATAGCACGCAGAACAGCCTCACGCAGAGTCCCGCCTTGTTTCAGCTCCCAGTTCACCAGATGGGCAATCACTTCGGTATCGGTTTCAGAAACGAAGGTATAGCCACGCGCTTTTAACTCTTCACGCAGCGGTTCATGGTTTTCGATGATGCCGTTATGCACCACCATAATGTGTTCAGAAACATGCGGATGCGCGTTAGCTTCTGAAGGTTCACCGTGGGTCGCCCAGCGAGTGTGAGCAATACCGGTGCCGCCATGCAGAGGATGTTCTTCCGCTGCCTGAGCCAGCATCTGGACTTTACCGAGGCGACGCAGGCGGGTCATATGACCTTCCGCATCAACAACGGCCAGACCGGCAGAGTCATATCCGCGGTATTCCAGACGACGTAAACCTTCAAGAAGGATTTCTGCTACATCACGTTGCGCGATCGCGCCAACAATTCCACACATAGTTTTTGATTCCGATTTATATCGTTGTCGGTCAACCTGTATGCCCGTTTTTTCGGGCGCCCCGAGCCTTGTAGAGAGTGGGGTTATTTTTATAGTTACTGCTTGTGGGAGGGAGATTATGTTATCTCCTCATCCCAGATGACCGGATTACCCGGCCAGAATTACTTTTTCTTTACCGGACGACGCCAGCCTTCTTTCTGAGTCTGCGGCACACGGCTGATAGCTAATGCATTTTCGCCGACATTACGCGTCACAGTTGTACCCGCAGCAATGGTCGCGCCTTTGCCTACTGTTACCGGGGCCACCAGCTGAGTGTCGGAACCGACAAACACATCGTCGCCGATAATGGTCTTAAATTTATTCGCACCATCGTAGTTGCAGGTAATGGTTCCCGCGCCGATGTTAACGTTATCGCCAATTTCCGCATCGCCCAGGTAAGTCAGATGACCAGCTTTCGAGCCTTTACCCAGACGCGCTTTTTTCATCTCAACAAAGTTACCGACGTGTGCACCTTCCAGCAACTCAGCACCAGGACGCAGACGGGCAAACGGGCCAATAGTACAGGCCGCTGCCAGATTCACGTCTTCCACAACGGTATACGGACTGATTTCGCAATCATCGCCAATCACGCTGTTTTTAATCACGCAACCGGTGCCGATTTTCACGCGATGACCGAGAGTCACGTTGCCCTCGATGATAACGTTAGTATCAATTTCAACATCGCGCCCGTGAGTAAGCGTACCGCGCAGATCAAAACGCGCCGGATCGCGCAGCATAACGCCTGCTAACAGCAGTTTTTCAGCCTGTTCGGACTGGTAAACGCGCTCCAGACGGGAGAGTTGCAGGCGGTTATTCACACCTTCTACTTCGCTTAAACGTTGCGGATGAACGGCGACGATTTCACGCCCTTCCTGATACGCCAGCGCAATAATGTCGGTGATGTAGTATTCGCCCTGAGCATTATTGTTGGTCAGCTTCGCCAGCCAGCGTTTCATATCTGCGCCGTTAGCGATCAGAATGCCGGTGTTGATCTCCTGAATCTGACGCTGCTCGTCGGTGGCATCTTTGTGCTCAACAATGCCGGTAACTTTGCCATTTTCACGGGTGATACGTCCATAACCGGTCGGATCATCCAGTTTCACCGTCAGCAGACCAATGCCACCCTGCGGTTTAGCATCACGCAGGCGCTGGAGTGTTTCGACAGAGATCAGCGGCACGTCGCCGTAGAACATTAAAATGTCTTCATCATCGGCAAAGAAAGGTGCGGCCTGCTGCATTGCATGACCCGTACCCAGCTGCTCTGCCTGAAGCACCCAGTTAAGGTTGTCGTCTTTCAGCGCCTGTTTAAGCAGATCGCCGCCGTGACCGTACACCAGGTGAACGTGCGCTGCGCCTAATTCATTCGCAGCATCAATGACATGCTGAACCATCGCTTTCCCGGCAAGGGTATGCAGCACTTTCGGAAGATCGGAATACATGCGCGTGCCTTTGCCTGCGGCAAGGATCACTACGCTCATAGCATTATTCAACATACGCGTCCTGACTGTAATTTGAGAACGAATTTAAACCGCTTCACCTTGAAAAAACTACATTTTTTTCATCGTGAAATGGACAGAGGATAAATTGTTCAATAACGGATTATCCCCGCTGACGAAAGTGCCATTTTCGACCATCGTCACGCCTTTTGTCTGCAGAAAATTAAGGCAGTACCTTCATTTAAGCGTCAGGTGGATGTTTTTGCTCTTATTTCGATCAATGAATAAACGGGAAAACAGGGGTGTTTTATATCAGCAGGATCTATGTGAACGCTCTTCAGGACGGATCACGCGTAAAAAAAACCAGCCTGTTTCCAGACTGGCTTTTGTGCTTTTCAAGCCGGTGTTACATCGCTTTTTTGGTCAACTCGATAACGCGCAGCTGCGCGATCGCTTTGGCCAGTTCCGCAGACGCCTGAGCGTAATCTACGTCGCCGTGAGAGCTGCTAATGTGCTCTTCAGCCTTACGTTTCGCTTCCATGGCTCGCGCTTCGTCGAGATCCTGGCCGCGAATTGCGGTGTCGGCCAGAACGGTCACGTTGCCAGACTGCACTTCAAGAATGCCGCCAGACAGATAGATAAACTCTTCGTGACCGTGCTGTTTCACGATGCGAATCATACCAGGCTTAATGGCGGTGAGCAGCGGTGCGTGGCCAGGGTAGATCCCCAGTTCACCTTCGCTACCCGTTACCTGGATTTTCTCGACCAGACCAGAGAACATTTGTTGCTCTGCGCTGACGACGTCCAGGTGGTAAGTCATTGCCATATCACCCTCCGATTAAGGCGTTAAAGTTTTTTGGCTTTTTCCACAGCTTCTTCGATGGAACCGACCATGTAGAACGCCTGCTCCGGCAGGTGATCGTATTCGCCTTCCATGATGCCTTTAAAGCCACGGATGGTGTCTTTCAGGGAGACGTATTTACCCGGAGAACCGGTGAATACTTCTGCCACGAAGAACGGCTGGGACAGGAAGCGCTGGATCTTACGAGCACGCGCTACCACCAGTTTGTCTTCTTCAGACAGTTCATCCATACCCAGGATGGCGATGATGTCTTTCAGTTCCTGATAACGTTGCAGGATGGACTGAACGCCACGCGCGGTGTCGTAGTGTTCCTGACCAACCACCAGCGGGTCCAGCTGACGGCTGGTGGAGTCCAGCGGGTCAACGGCCGGGTAGATACCCAGAGACGCGATCTGACGGCTCAGTACCACGGTTGCGTCAAGGTGCGCAAAGGTGGTTGCCGGAGACGGGTCAGTCAAGTCATCCGCAGGTACGTATACCGCCTGTACGGAGGTGATAGAACCAGTTTTGGTGGAGGTGATACGTTCCTGCAGAACGCCCATCTCTTCCGCCAGGGTCGGCTGATAACCTACCGCTGAAGGCATACGGCCCAGCAGTGCGGATACTTCCGTACCGGCCAGGGTGTAACGATAGATGTTGTCAACGAACAGCAGAACGTCACGACCTTCGTCACGGAATTTCTCAGCCATGGTCAGACCGGTCAGAGCAACACGCAGACGGTTTCCCGGCGGCTCGTTCATCTGGCCATACACCAGGGATACTTTGTCGATAACGTTGGAGTCGGTCATTTCGTGGTAGAAGTCGTTACCCTCACGAGTACGTTCACCTACGCCCGCAAACACAGAGTAACCGGAGTGCTCGATCGCGATGTTACGAATGAGCTCCATCATGTTTACGGTTTTACCTACACCCGCACCACCGAACAGACCAACTTTACCGCCCTTAGCGAACGGACACATCAGGTCGATAACTTTGATACCGGTTTCCAGCAGTTCCTGAGAGTTTGACAGCTCTTCGTAGGAAGGTGCTGCGCGGTGAATCGCCCAACGCTCTTCTTCACCGATCTCGCCTTTCATGTCGACCGGTTCACCCAGTACGTTCATGATACGGCCCAGAGTCGCTTTACCTACCGGGACTTCGATCGGGTGTTCGAGGTCTTTTACATCCAGACCGCGACGCAGACCGTCGGAGGAACCCATTGCGATGGTACGCACGATACCGCCGCCGAGCTGCTGCTGAACTTCCAGCACCAGACGCTCATTACCATTTTGCACCTCAAGAGCATCGTACACGCGCGGTACGGCATCCTGAGGGAATTCGACGTCAACTACGGCGCCGATTACCTGGACAATCTTTCCAGTAGCCATCTTAAATCCTCTACGAAATAACCTGTTTAAACCGCGGCGGCCCCCGAGACGATCTCGGTGAGTTCCTGAGTAATGCTGGCCTGACGAGCTTTGTTGTATACCAACTGCAGCTCTTTAATCAGGCTGCCGCCATTGTCGGTCGCGGCTTTCATCGCCACCATACGGGCGGCCTGCTCGCTGGCCAGGTTTTCAACCACGCCCTGATAAACCTGAGATTCGACATAACGACGCAGCAGGGTATCCAGCAACGCCTTCGGATCGGGTTCGTACAGGTAATCCCAGGATTTATGTTTCAGATCATCATCATCTGATGCCGGTAACGGCAGCAGCTGGCTGATGGTCGGAACCTGAGACATGGTGTTAATAAATTTGTTGCTGACAATGTAAAGCTTGTCCAGACGGCCTTCGTCGTAGGCCTGCAACATCACTTTTACCGGACCGATCAGTTCGGACAGGGAAGGGTTATCCCCCATGCCGGTGACCTGGGCAACAACATTGCCGCCCACGGAGTTGAAGAACGACACGCCTTTCGAGCCGATCATTGCGAGGTCGCATTGAACGCCTTTGTCGGTCCAGGTCTTCATTTCCGCCAGCAGTTTTTTGAACAGGTTAATGTTCAAACCACCGCACAAACCACGGTCGGTCGACACCACCAGGTAGCCCACGCGTTTAACGTCGCGGTCTTCCAGGTAAGGGTGCTTATATTCCAGATTACCATGTGCAAGGTGACCAATCACTTTGCGCATGGTTTCTGCATAAGGACGGCTGGCCGCCATGCGATCCTGCGATTTACGCATTTTGGAAGCGGCGACCATCTCCATCGCTTTAGTGATCTTTTGCGTGTTCTGGACGCTTGCGATCTTACTACGTATCTCTTTTGCGCCGGCCATGAGCTTCTCCTCAATGCCTTGCGGCCTGCCCTAAGGCAAGCCGCCAGACGTTACCAGGATTGGGTTGCTTTGAAGGAATCGAGGATGCCTTTCAGTTTGCCTTCGATTTCGTCGTTGTAGCCACCGGTCTGGTTGATCTCTTGCATCAACGGAGCGTGATCACGGTCGACGTAAGCCAGCAGAGCGGCTTCGAAGCTGCCAATTTTCGACAGTTCAACATCCGCCAGGTAACCACGTTCTGCTGCGAACAGAACCAGAGACTGCTGCGCAACGGACATCGGCGCATACTGTTTCTGTTTCAGCAGTTCGGTCACTTTCTGACCGTGGTCAAGCTGCTTACGTGTTGCATCGTCAAGGTCGGATGCAAACTGAGAGAACGCTGCTAGTTCACGATACTGTGCCAGAGCGGTACGGATACCACCGGACAGTTTTTTCATGATCTTGGTCTGTGCTGCACCACCAACACGGGATACGGAAATACCCGGGTTAACCGCAGGACGAATACCGGCGTTGAACAGGTTGGTTTCCAGGAAGATCTGACCATCGGTAATGGAGATTACGTTGGTCGGAACGAACGCAGAAACGTCACCCGCCTGAGTTTCGATAATCGGCAGTGCGGTCAGAGAACCGGTTTTCCCTTTCACTTCACCTTTGGTGAAGGCTTCAACGTATTCGGCGTTAACACGTGCAGCACGCTCCAGCAGACGAGAGTGGAGGTAGAAAACGTCGCCCGGGAATGCTTCACGTCCTGGCGGACGACGGAGCAGCAGGGAGATCTGACGGTAAGCAACAGCCTGTTTAGACAGGTCATCGTAAATGATCAGCGCATCTTCACCGCGGTCACGGAAGTATTCGCCCATTGCGCAACCGGCATACGGTGCCAGGTATTGCAGTGCAGCGGATTCAGACGCGGTTGCTACCACAACGATGGTGTTAGCCAGTGCGCCGTGCTCTTCCAGTTTACGTACCACGTTAGAAATGGTGGACGCTTTCTGGCCGATAGCGACATAGATACATTTGATACCGGAATCACGCTGGTTGATGATGGCATCGATAGCCAGTGCGGTTTTACCTGTCTGACGGTCACCGATGATCAATTCACGCTGACCACGACCGATTGGGATCATGGAGTCAACGGCTTTATAACCGGTCTGTACCGGCTGATCTACGGACTGACGTTCGATAACGCCCGGAGCGATTGCTTCTACAGCAGAGAAGCCGTCGTGATCCAGCGGACCTTTACCGTCGATTGGTGCACCCAGAGTGTTAACCACACGGCCCAGCAGGCCACGGCCAACCGGAACTTCCAGGATACGGCCAGTACACTTAACTTTCATGCCTTCGGCAAGGTCAGCGTACGGACCCATAACAACCGCACCTACAGAGTCGCGCTCGAGGTTCAGTGCGATAGCGTAACGGTTACCCGGCAGGGAGATCATTTCACCCTGCATACAATCGGCCAGGCCGTGAATGCGGATAACACCGTCACTTACAGAAACAATAGTACCTTCGTTGTGAGCTTCACTCACAACATTGAACTGAGCAATGCGCTGCTTGATCAGTTCGCTGATTTCGGTGGAATTCAGTTGCATGCTCCAGTCCCCTTAAGACTGCAAGACGTCTGCAAGGCGCTCAAGACGACCGCGTACGCTGCCATCAATGACCATATCACCCGCTCGGATGATAACGCCTGCCATTACAGACTTATCGATTTTGCAATTCAGCTTAACTTTGCGTGACAGACGTTTTTCCATCGCAGCAGAAATTTTCGCGAGCTGTTGTTCACTCAGTGCGGCAGCGGAAATGACGTCTACCTCAGCGGTAGCCTCACTCACGGCACGAAGGTGAATAAACTGCTCCAGAACATCCGGGAGCGCGTTAAGACGACCATTTTCAGCCATTACCCGAATCAGGTTCTGACCGTTTTCGTCCAGTTGCTCACCACAAACTGCGATAAACGACTCGGCGAGCGTTTCTGGCGCAAGCGCGCCAGAGAGAAGCTCTGCCATTTGTTCGTTTTTGGTTACCTCGGCGGCAAACGCCAGCATGTCCTGCCAGCGTTCTACACTTTGGTGTTCGACGGCAAAGTCAAAAGCTGCTTTGGCGTAGGGGCGAGCTACCGTAATAAATTCAGACATCAGCCCCTCCCTCCTTACAGTTCAGCGACAAGTTTATCCACGATGTCGCTGTTAGCAGCTTCATCCACGGAACGTTCGATGATCTTCTCGGCGCCAGCAACAGCCAGGATAGCAACTTGCTTACGCAGCTCTTCACGGGCACGTTTACGCTCGGCTTCAATTTCTGCCTGCGCCTGGGCCACGATTTTAGTACGTTCCTGTTCTGCCTCAGCTTTCGCTTCGTCCAGAATCTGCGAGCGGCGTTTGTTCGCCTGCTCATGATTACCTGGGCTTCCGCTTTCGCTTTTTTCAGCTGGTCGGTCGCGCTGGCCTTTGCAAGGTCAAGGTCCTTATGTGCTCGTTCTGCGGAAGCAAGGCCGTCAGCAATTTCTTTTTGACGTTTTTCGATGGCTGCCATTAATGGCGGCCATACGTACTTCATGCAGAACAGAACGAACAGGACAAACGCGATGGCCTGGCCGAGGATTGTTGCGTTAAGATTCACAGCACAATGCCTCTATTTAGTTAACGTTCTGATATTGCTCTTTAAATAAAAGCAACGCTTACTACGCGACAGCGAACATCACGTACAGACCCAGACCTACAGCGATCATCGGGATAGCATCCACCAGACCCATAACGATAAAGAACTGAGTACGCAGCAGAGGAATCAGATCAGGTTGACGCGCTGCGCCTTCCAAGAATTTACCCCCGAGGATGCCGATACCGATCGCAGCACCGATTGCCGCCAGACCCATCATCACAGCGGCAGCCATGTACAGCAGATCCATATTCAGGTTTTCCATGACAGTCTCCAGTTTGTTTCAGTTAAAACGTAGTAGTGTTGGTAAATTAATGTTCTTCAGACGCCATCGACAGATAGACGATCGTCAGAACCATGAAGATGAAGGCTTGCAGCGTAATGATCAGGATGTGGAAAATGGCCCACGGCACATTCAGGATCCACTGTGACCACCACGGCAACAGACCAGCAATCAGAATGAAAATCAGCTCACCGGCATACATGTTACCGAACAGTCGCAAACCGAGTGAAACTGGTTTGGACAGCAGGCTTACCCCTTCAAGGATTAAGTTGACAGGAATGAACGCCCAGTGATTGAACGGCTGCAGCGTCAACTCTTTCGTGAAGCCGCCGATGCCTTTCATTTTGATGCTGTAGAACAGAATCAGGATAAATACGCCCAATGCCATAGACAGCGTTACGTTCACGTCCGCAGACGGAACCACACGCAGTGCAGGCAGACCCAGTACATGTTCAGCAATGTACGGCAGCAGGTCGATAGGCAGTAAATCCATCAGGTTCATCAGGAATACCCAGACGAAGATCGTCAGGGCCAGCGGAGCAATCAGCTTGCTTTTGCCATGGTACATGTCTTTCACGCTACCATTAACAAAGCCGATCACCAGCTCAATCGCGGTCTGAAACTTACCTGGCACACCGCTGGTCGCCTTTTTGGCTACGCTACGGAATAAAACCAGGAACAACAGACCCAGCACCACCGAGAAGAACATGGAGTCAATATTGATTGTCCAGAAGGTGGCTGGGGGGTTTTGTGGATCCACCAGCGAGAATGTACGCAGGTCCAGCTGAAGGTTATTCAGGTGGTGTCCTATGTAATCCTGCGGCGTCATATTTTCTGAAGCCATGATGCCTTTTACCCTTTGTTGTTAATTACAGCCGGTGCCAGTATCTGAACCACCAGCACCAAAACCCACGTAACGATCAGCGGCAAGAATACCGCCTTTAAAACCGCCAACGCCACCACCAGTAACACCAACATCGCCAGAACTTTGAAAGCTTCGCCAAATGCGAATGTCCAGGCCACCCGGCCTTTCGCTGGTGTATGCGCCTGGTGACGCCAGGCAAATATCATAAACAAAACGTTAGGCAGAAAGACTGCCAGGCCCCCGCTTATTGCAGAGACGCCCCAGAAGGGGTCTTTGAGGCTGAACAGCAATCCACTTGCTATCACCACCAGTAACTGAACGAGCAGAAGCTTCCGAGCAACGTTTCGACTCACGAGCGACACAGACATCACGTTTTTCACTCCTGCTCCCTTCGAGGTATGCCGCGTGTCGTATAAAACTTTCTTTAAGGCTTAGAGTCAAGCATCAAAAAGAGGTCAAATTATACGGCGCGCCCCCGTGATTTCAAACAATAAGTAGCCAAAAGGTGAATAAATGTTTAAATATTTTTCCAGTGCATACAATTGCGACTTTTCTGCTAACCCTGTTCGATCATGAAAAACTGTAAATAACGCGTAAACACTGGTGATAAAGCGTGCTTCAGATCACATATTGCGCATGTTCGCGCACAGCATATTTATTTACTTGGCAAATGATGCCTTTGCAAGTTTATGATATTTCACTCTAAAAACAGATACTGTTTTAATAAATGACATTTACACAACAAAAACCACCCATTGACATTTTTAATAATGTTTTAGCAGCCAATGATGGTTCTTAGCGCCGATTTTTAGCAGACTGATATTTTCACTAATGACTTATTTTCTGCTTACCAAAAAAAGCCACGTTATCTTGTTGATGCAAAAGAGTGAACGTGGCGTTAAATGTAACCAGTTATATCAGTAGAAAACCTGGTTGTTGTTAACAGTATAACCGGTCAATTTTTTATGATTTTTTTGATAAAAATTAAATTTTATTTGCTTTAATCACCACCAGATGACGTTCGCCATCCAGGGCTGGAACCTGAAGTTTAACCACTGATTCGACCTGATATTCTTCGGGCAACAAAGCGATTTCATCTTCCGGCCTTTGCCCTTTCAGCGCGTAGAAACGGCCTTGCTCACCAGGAAGATGGTGGCACCAGCTCACCATATCGTTCAGAGAGGCAAAAGCGCGGCTAATTACGCCATCAAATGGCGGCTCTGAAGGAAACTCTTCTACCCTGCTCTGTACTGGTTCAATATTCTCCAGTTTAAGCTCATGTTGCACCTGACGAAGGAAACGCACGCGTTTACCAAGGCTATCCAACAGAGTGAAATGGGCTTCAGGACGCACGATAGAGAGTGGAATGCCTGGCAGTCCTGGTCCGGTGCCGACATCGATAAACCGTTCACCTTGCAGATACGGTGCCACCACAATGCTATCGAGAATATGGCGTACCAGCATCTCATTAGGATCGCGGACCGAAGTCAGGTTGTACGCTTTGTTCCATTTATGCAGCATATTCACGTAGGCAATAAGCTGGTTTTTCTGGTGATCGGTAAGCGAAATACCTGCGTCTTTCAGCAGTAAGGAGAGTTTGTTGAGCACGGTGATTACCTGTTCTTGATGCGTTGCCTGGTAAGCGGGTGCTTACCAGACATTTTTAATGCGTTATGCGCTACGACGCAGCATACCCTGTTTTTTCAGCCACACCAGCAGAATGGAGATGGCCGCAGGCGTGACGCCAGAAATACGCGAAGCTTGGCCGATAGAGGCTGGTTTGTGATCGTTAAGTTTGGCGATCACTTCGTTAGAAAGACCGGATACCTGGCGGTAATCCAGTGTCGCGGGTAGCAGGGTGTTCTCGTTACGCAGCTGCTTTTCGATCTCATCTTGCTGGCGCGCGATATAACCTTCGTATTTAACCTGAATCTCAACCTGTTCCGCCGCCTGTTCGTCTGTCAACGCAGGGGCAAACGGCGTCAGCGTGGTTAATTTTTCATAAGTCATTTCCGGACGACGCAGCAGATCTTCACCACTGGCTTCACGGGAAAGCGGCGCAGTCAGGTGAGCATTCACTTCGGCTGCAGCTTCCGCCGACGGGGTTACCCAGGTCGATTTCAGACGCTGACGCTCACGCTCGATATTCTCAAGTTTCTCGTTAAAGCGCGCCCAACGTTCGTCATCCACCAGGCCCAGTTCACGACCGATTTCAGTCAAACGCAGATCCGCATTATCTTCGCGTAGCATCAGACGATATTCTGCGCGCGAAGTAAACATACGATACGGTTCTTTGGTTCCTAAAGTGCACAGGTCATCAACTAGTACGCCGAGATACGCCTGAGAACGTGCCGGAGCCCAACCTTCTTTGTCAGCAGACAGACGGGCAGCGTTAAGACCGGCCAGCAAACCTTGCGCAGCGGCTTCTTCGTAACCGGTAGTGCCGTTAATCTGACCAGCAAAGAACAGCCCCTGGATAAACTTGCTCTCCAGCGTCGGTTTCAGGTCGCGAGGATCGAAGAAGTCATACTCAATGGCATAACCCGGACGCACGATCTTCGCGTTTTCCATCCCCTGCATAGAGCGGACGATTTGCATCTGCACATCGAACGGCAGGCTGGTGGAGATACCGTTCGGATAAATTTCATTAGAGGTCAGTCCTTCCGGTTCAAGGAAGATCTGATGCTGATTTCTGTCGGCGAAGCGCATGACTTTGTCTTCGATCGACGGGCAGTAGCGTGGGCCGACACCTTCGATCACCCCTGCATACATTGGGCTACGATCGAGGTTACTGCGGATCACATCATGGGTTTTCTCGTTGGTATGAGTGATATAACACGGCACCTGCTGGGGATGCTGGGACGCATTGCCCATAAACGAGAATACCGGCATTGGGTTATCGCCATGCTGTTGCGCCAGCACACTAAAGTCGATAGTTCGAGCATCAATACGCGGTGGTGTCCCGGTTTTCAGACGACCAACGCGCAGCGGCAGTTCACGCAAACGGTGAGAAAGCGGAATGGACGGCGGATCACCAGCACGGCCACCGCTGTAATTATCCAGACCGATATGAATTTTACCGTCGAGGAACGTCCCAACGGTGAGCACGACGGCTTTGGCACGGAACTTCAGTCCCATTTGGGTAACAGCACCGACCACGCGATCGTTTTCGACAATAAGATCTTCAACCGCCTGCTGGAAGATCATCAGGTTCGGTTGGTTCTCCAGCGCCGTACGTACCGCCTGACGGTAGAGCACACGATCCGCCTGAGCTCGGGTAGCGCGAACCGCCGGTCCTTTGCTTGCGTTTAGTATCCTAAACTGGATACCCGCTTGATCGATCGCTTTCGCCATCAGACCGTCGAGTGCATCCACTTCTTTTACCAGATGTCCCTTCCCAATACCGCCGATCGCCGGGTTGCAGCTCATCTGTCCCAGAGTGTCGATATTGTGTGTCAAAAGCAGAGTCTGTTGACCCATACGCGCCGCGGCCATCGCGGCCTCGGTGCCTGCATGACCCCCGCCAATGATGATGACGTCAAAAGGATCCGGATAAAACATGGTGATTGCCTCGCATAACGCGGTATGAAAATGGATTGAAGCCCGGGCCGTGGATTCTACTCAACTTTGTCGGCTTGAGAAAGACCTGGGATCCTGGGTATTAAAAAGAAGATCTATTTATTTAGAGATCTGTTCTATTGTGATCTCTTATTAGGATCGCACTGCCCTGTGGATAACAAGGATCCGGCTTTTAAGATCAACAACCTTGAAAGGATCATTAACTGTGAATGATCGGTGATCCTGGACCGTATAAGCTGGGATCAGAATGAGGGGTTATACACAACTCAAAAACTGAACAACCGTTGTTCCTTGGATAACTACCGGTTGATCCAAGCTTCCTGACAGAGTTATCCACAGTAGATCGCACGATCTGTATACTTATTTGAGTAAATTAACCCACGATCCCAGCCATTCTTCTGCCGGATCTTCCGGAATGTCGTGATCAAGAATGTTGATCTTCAGTGTTTCGCCTGTCTGTTTTGCACCGGAATTTTTGAGTTCTGCCTCGAGTTTATCGATAGCCCCACAAAAGGTGTCATATTCACGACTACCAATACCGATTGCGCCAAAGCGGACCGCAGAAAGATCGGGCTTCTGTTCCTGCAATGCTTCATAGAAAGGAGAAAGGTTGTCCGGAATATCTCCGGCACCGTGGGTGGAGCTGATAATCAGCCAGATCCCCGAGGCAGATAAATCTTCCAACAGCGGACCGTGCAGCGTTTCGGTGGTAAAACCCGCCTCTTCCAGCTTTTCAGCCAGGTGTTCTGCTACATATTCGGCACCGCCGAGGGTGCTGCCGCTGATAAGAGTGATATCTGCCATAAACCGCCACCTTTATTAAGAGTGGCGTATTGTACGCTGTGAACGCGTTGGGATCTACCTGTGGAAAAGTATGGGATTAAAAAAGCCGATCAGGGCTTGATAGTACGCATGATCGGGTTTTGCAGGACGATCAATGTCTCGGTGGACTGAATTTCATCAATTGTTTGGATCTTGTTGATAAGTACATGCTGGAGAGCGTCGATCGAACGGCACATTACTTTTATAAAGATGCTGTAGTGGCCTGTTGTGTAATAGGCTTCAGTGACTTCATCAAGGCTTTCCAGCTTTGCCAGCGCGGAAGGGTAGTCTTTGGCGCTCTTTAATATAATGCCGATAAAGCAGCCTACGTCATAACCGAGCTGCTTCGGGCTGACATCAATACGCGCCCCGGTAATGATCCCCGCCTGCTTCATTTTCTCTACCCGAACGTGAATCGTCCCCGGACTGACGCCAAATTGTTTCGCCAGTTCGGCGTAAGCGGTGCGCGCATTGCCCATTAATGCTTCCAGGATGCCACGGTCCAGATTGTCGATCAGATAATTTTCCATAGGATTTTCTTATGCAGATTGATGATTCATTCTATTTTAGCCTTCTTTTTTAATGAATCAAAAGTGTGTTAGGCTTTTTATTGAATGATTATTGCATATGTGTCGGTTTTTATTGCTTAATCATAAGCAACAGGACGCAGGAGTATAAAAAATGAAAACCGCTTACATTGCCAAACAACGCCAAATTAGCTTCGTGAAATCTCACTTTTCTCGTCAACTGGAAGAACGTCTGGGGCTGATCGAAGTCCAGGCACCGATTCTTAGCCGTGTGGGGGATGGCACGCAGGATAACTTGTCGGGCTGTGAAAAAGCGGTGCAGGTAAAAGTGAAAGCTCTGCCTGATGCCCAGTTCGAAGTGGTTCATTCACTGGCGAAGTGGAAACGTCAGACCTTAGGGCAACACGACTTCAGCGCGGGCGAAGGGCTGTACACGCACATGAAAGCCCTTCGCCCCGATGAAGACCGTCTTTCTCCGTCTATGTAGACCAGTGGGACTGGGAACGCGTAATGGGCGACGGTGAGCGTCAATTCTCGACTCTGAAAAGCACGGTAGAGGCGATCTGGGCGGGAATTAAAGCAACCGAAGCTGCGGTTAGCGAAGAGTTTGGCCTGGCACCGTTCCTGCCGGATCAGATCCACTTCGTACACAGCCAGGAGTTACTGTCTCGTTATCCGGATCTCGATGCCAAAGGGCGTGAGCGGGCGATAGCGAAAGATCTTGGCGCGGTATTCCTTGTCGGGATTGGCGGCAAGCTGAGCGATGGTCATCGCCACGACGTGCGCGCACCGGATTATGATGACTGGAGCACCCCGTCAGAGCTGGGTCATGCGGGTCTGAACGGCGATATTCTGGTGTGGAACCCTGTACTGGAAGATGCGTTTGAGCTTTCTTCCATGGGGATCCGCGTGGATGCCGACACGCTGAAGCATCAGCTGGCGCTGACCGGTGATGAAGATCGTCTGCAGCTGGAATGGCATCAGGCGCTGCTGCGCGGTGAAATGCCGCAGACCATCGGCGGCGGTATCGGCCAGTCTCGTTTGACTATGCTGCTGCTGCAACTGCCGCATATCGGCCAGGTTCAGTGTGGAGTATGGCCAGCTGCTGTTCGCGAGAGCGTCCCTTCTCTGCTGTAATAATTTATCGCCGCCAGCGTCTGAGCAGGCGGCTTCGCATCCCGGTATCAAAGCGCCAGATATGATCGAAAATGCGCATGATGCCGGGTTTGCCGTGTGCCGACATCGCCACGGCATGAAAGCGATGCTGATGTACCCGCTGCAGCTCTTTCACTTTACTCGTCACGTCGTCAGGCAACCGCTGAGCGATAAAATCAGAAATCACCACCGCATCGGCATCAAACCATTCCCTGCTTTGCAAGCGTTCCATAATGGCGCGAAAACAACTGGCAAGATCGGTGCCGCCACGAAACAGCTGGCTTAAAAAACGGATTGCTTGTTCGATGCCTTGTGGGCCTGAAAGCTCATAACGGACGATCTCGGTGGAAAATAGCATAATATAGCAGCGCCGGTTTTCTGCGAGAGCAATGCGCATCAAGGCCAGGCAGAACGCTTTCGCACACTGTTCATTAAAGCCGCCCATTGAGCCGGAAGTATCCACACAGACAATAAACGGCCCGCGCGGCTGTTCATCGTAATCTTTATGTACCACCGGACGTTCGATCACTTTTTCACGCCACGACTCACCGTGCAGGCGATAGGTGAGCAACTGTTTTTCCACCAGCCGACGGTAAAACTCATACTCCAGTTCCGTTATCCCTAGTGTCGCCAGTTCTGGCGGCAGGAGACGTAAAATATCATCGCTTTGTTGCAGACCATCAACCTGCTCAGGAACCGTCGCCGGTTCGCGCACCATGGTGCGGAAGGTTTCCATCTGCGCATCGTTGCGCGGTATTGATTTGGCTTCCCGAGAACGCCCCAGCTGCTCTGCCAGGCGTTTCAGTTCCGGCTTTTCGTTAAGAAATTCACCGTATTTCACAATCAACTGATAGTCGCCACGTTTAAGCTGGCCGGCGCTCATATCCCACAGACGACCAGCTGCGGTATTGTTATCTGCGAGAATCGGTTCAAGTTGTCCGCTCAGCGTCATGCGTTCCTGAACTTCACTTAACAGTTGTTCGCGTTCTTCTTCTAATAGCTGTTGATTTAACGTCGTTGCTTGCACGATCAGACTTAAACGCCAGCGCTGGAGAAAAAGCGTGTGTAACGCTGAAGTTATTGTGCTGTTAGCATCAACCAACTGCCGGGCTTGTTCTGCCCATGGGGAATTCAGACGATGCAGTAAGTCCAGGATCTGTGGTAGCTGCACAATAAACTGCGGCGTGGAGAGGAGCTGGCTTTGCTGATAGCACATCACCTCTTCGGTGAGTTCTGGCGGGACTCGGGCATCTTTCAGCCGACTGCGCAGCGCCTCACGCCAGCGGGGAACATCATCAGTGATTGCTGCCTTCAGTCGTGGGAATTTTTCAAAGAAGACCGCCAGCTGCGGTGAGGCCAGCAGTGCGATGATCATCTCTTCGATCAATCCCTCTTCGCTGACGGCCAGCATCACATTAAGCGTATCCAGCGTTAGCATTGTTGTGCCTGGCGAATCTGTGCACCGACATCCTGTAGGCTGGCTTCAATGCGACCTAACCAGTCGCCAGGGATAAACAGACATTTTTGCTGTTCGCTGAATAAAGCGTGTTGCTTACGCCAGTCGCTTTCAAGCTCTTCCAGTTGTTGTTTTATTTCACCTGGCAGACCTTCAGCCGATGAACCGGGAAGTGCCAGCGTACTGCCTTGTAAACTTACATCGCGTACAACAAGATGTTGGGTGCTATCAACTTCCAGATTCAGTTTCTGGGCAAAGCCGATACAGTTCAGTTTGCCGCGAATTTCACCACCTTTACTCAGCCACTGTTCCAGCGCGCTACGCTCAAAGGAGATATGAACCACTTCCATATCATGCAGTTTTAACGGTTTTTGCAGCAGCAGAGTCAGAGTGGAAGCAGTAACGTTAACAGGGAGTTGATACTGCTGACGACGGCTAAAAATGCCGCCCAGACGAATTACCGTTAAGGCTGTTTTATCGCTTTGTTGCTGCTGAAGTTGCAGGTGACGTTGCACAATCGCGCCCAGGCGGGTCAACATCCCTTGCTGTTGCCAGGCGTGACCGGTCATCAATACATCAATTTGTTGTTGTATCAAATTCAGGCTTTGCGCGTCATACCACAGGCAATCTTTCAGCAAAATGAGATCTACCGGGGCAACAGCACTGCGACCGCTAAAAAAGGCGCTGGCCTGCAATAATCGGATCGCTTTTTTCCAGCGACGATCCGAGACATAAGGCGCATCCGGTAATTTATCCAGTTGCTGGCGCAGCATAAAAATCAGCTCAAATACATGATCGGGCAGCGTAATTTCACCAATCTCTTTCTGCCAGCGTTCATATTCTTCATCTGTGACCTGCAAGGCATCAGGAACCGGATTGTCGTTTTCATCCTGTTGACTGGTCAGCATGGAGCGGAAATTCGCTTTATCCTGCACTTTATCTAACCACAGACGAATCAGCATGCGGTCATATAACGCTTCCAGACTGCTGTCTGCTTCCGGCAGCTCGTTGGAGGCCGCCACCAGCAGACGCATCGGGATTTTTTCTACGTGTGCACCGTTGCGGAACTGGCGCTCGTTAATGGCGGTGAGCAAGGTATTAAGAATTGCCGGGCCCGCTTTCCAGATCTCATCCAGAAAGACAATTTCTGCTTCCGGCAGGTAACCGCTGGTTAAACGTTCATAGCGCCCTTCATCTTTTAGCGCCTGAATAGAAAGGGGACCAAAAACTTCTTCCGGCGTGGAGAAGCGGGTCATCAGATATTCAAACGCGCGGGCATTCTGAAAGGCGAATTTTAAGCGCCGGGCGATCAAACTTTTGGCAATACCTGGCGGGCCAAGGAGGAACACACTTTCACCACTTAATGCCGCTAATAAACACAAGCGGATGGCGTGGCTACGTTCATAAAGCCCCTTTTCCAACGAACTGCTCAGGCGGGAAATTCTTTCCGCTAATAAATGAGGGTGAGCCATAATGAAGTGGCGTCCTTTCGTCAAAAGTTCTGCGTAAATTGCGAGTATAGACGTTTCTTGCTGGTGGCTAAAATAGTCTCAAAGGGGGGGAATGCCAGTCAGTTAAGCAACTGACTGGCTCTTTTTCGGGGCTGTGGGGTATTTCCAGGGCCTCTCCTTTACCACTCTCGGGAAGGCCCTTCCCCTTCTCGTCGGTAATTTCACAAGTTGTCCCATACTTGCAAGATCGCGCATCAGCTCCGGTATACGTCCCGGTGAAGCGCCCTGCAATGTCATCAGCATTCTCATCACCATTCCGCATGATTCTGAGAAACTCAGTTGATTTGGCCAGTAACCTTTCAGATGTTCCGCCATTTTAATCATCTGATATCTCACCAGATTATAAGCCAGTAAGACACCCCACAGCTCTTGCTCCACAAGCTCCGGCTTTTTACTTCTCAGCGTCAGCCTGCTCAGTTGCATCGTCTGTTTTATCTCCCTGTATCCC
>NZ_MECT01000556.1:0-20085 GCF_001722145.1 Shigella sp. FC1544 | reverse complement strand
CAGCGCTGGCTGTTTTACGCGTATGACAGGCTCCGGAAGACGGTTGTTGCGCACGTATTCGGTGAACGCACTATGGCGACGCTGGGGCGTCTTATGAGCTTGCTGTCACCCTTTGACGTGGTGATATGGATGACGGATGGCTGGCCACTGTATGAATCCCGCCTGAAGGGAAAGCTGCACGTAATCAGCAAGCGATATACGCAGCGAATTGAGCGGCATAACCTGAATCTGAGGCAGCACCTGGCACGGCTGGGACGGAAGTCGCTGTCGTTCTCAAAATCGGTGGAGCTGCATGACAAAGTCATCGGGCATTATCTGAACATAAAACACTATCAATAAGTTGGAGTCATTACCGTAATCTCCAATCAATTCATACTGATTATTTTTTGGGGGACAGAGATGGCAGCAAAACGCACTCGTTCACTCACCATCTCAAATATAGACTAAGAGGAAACTAACTCCGCTTCCCACCATACTGCTTAAACCATTCCAGCATACGCTGCCAGCCATCTTTCGCAGATTCGGCATGATAGCTCGGGCGATAATCAGCGTTGAATGCATGCCCGGCGTCCGGGTACACGATAATCTCTGCTTTCGCATTAGCAGCCCGCAGCGCCTGGCGCATGGTTTCAACGCTCTCCTGCGGAATGCTGTTATCCTGACCACCATATAAGCCGAGAACCGGCGCGTTAAGATCGGTTGCGATATCAACAGGTTGTTTCGGTGAATTCAGCGACTTGTCGCCCGTCAGTTTGCCGTACCACGCCACTGCGGCTTTTAGCTGTGGATTATGCGCGGCATACAGCCAGGTGATACGTCCACCCCAGCAGAATCCGGTGATCATTAAACGATGAACATCGCCGCCGTTGCGGGAAGCCCAACTGGCGACATGATCGAGATCGGCCAGCACCTGCGAGTCAGGCACTTTTGCTACCAGACCGCTAAGCAACGTGGGGATATCGGCAAAATCATTCGGATCGCCTTCGCGGAAGTAAAGTTCAGGTGCGATAGCCAGATACCCCTCCAGCGCCAGACGGCGACAAATGTCGCGGATATGTTCATGCACGCCAAAAATTTCCTGCACTACAATGACCACTGGCAGTGGGCCATCGCTTTGCTTTGGTCTGGCATGGTAAGCAGGCATGTTATCCCCTTGTGAAGGGATAGAGGTGAAGCCCGCCACAATCGCGTCGTCCGGGGTCTGAACGATGGTCGAAGCGAGAGGCGATGCAGCAGGTGCAAATCCAGATTGTTGTGTTGTTGCCATGGTATTCTCCGTACCCTTATAAAAATGTTGCGCAATGTTAACTATAGTCAGCATGCAACAAATCACATTGCCTGAATCGGCTCATCTTTTATGCAGCCCTGCAGAATGAAGAGTGATTTATGTGATTTGCATCACTTTTGGTGGGTAAATTTATGCAACGCATTTGCGTCATGGTGATGAGTATCACGAAAAAATGTTAAACCCTTCGGTAAAGTGTCTTTTTGCTTCTTCTGACTAAACCGATTCACAGAGGAGTTGTATATGTCCAAGTCTGATGTTTTTCATCTCGGCCTCACTAAAAACGATTTACAAGGGGCTACGCTTGCCATCGTCCCTGGCGACCCGGATCGTGTGGAAAAGATCGCCGCGCTGATGGATAAGCCGGTTAAGCTGGCATCTCACCGCGAATTCACCACCTGGCGTGCAGAGCTGGATGGTAAACCTGTTATCGTCTGCTCTACCGGTATCGGCGGCCCGTCTACCTCTATTGCTGTTGAAGAGCTGGCACAGCTGGGCATTCGCACCTTCCTGCGTATCGGTACAACGGGCGCTATTCAGCCGCATATTAATGTGGGTGATGTCCTGGTTACCACGGCGTCTGTCCGTCTGGATGGCGCGAGCCTGCACTTCGCACCGCTGGAATTCCCGGCTGTCGCTGATTTCGAATGTACGACTGCGCTGGTTGAAGCTGCGAAATCCATTGGCGCGACAACTCACGTTGGCGTGACAGCTTCTTCTGATACCTTCTACCCAGGCCAGGAACGTTACGATACTTACTCTGGTCGCGTAGTTCGTCACTTTAAAGGTTCTATGGAAGAGTGGCAGGCGATGGGCGTAATGAACTATGAAATGGAATCTGCAACCCTGCTGACCATGTGTGCAAGTCAGGGCCTGCGTGCCGGTATGGTAGCGGGTGTTATCGTTAACCGCACCCAGCAAGAGATCCCGAATGCTGAGACGATGAAACAAACTGAAAGCCAAGCGGTGAAAATCGTGGTGGAAGCGGCGCGTCGTCTACTGTAATTCTCTTCTCCTGTCTGAAGGCCGACGCGTTCGGCCTTTTGTATTTTTGCGTAGCGCCTCGCAGGAAATGCCTTTCCAACTGGACGCTTGTACAGCACAATTCTATTTTGTGCGGGTAAGTTGTTGCGTCAGGAGGCGTTGTGGATTTCTCAATCATGGTTTACGCAGTTATTGCGTTGGTGGGTGTGGCAATTGGCTGGCTGTTTGCCAGTTATCAACATGCGCAGCAAAAAGCCGAGCAATTAGCTGAACGTGAAGAGATGGTCGCGGAGTTAAGCGCGGCAAAACAACAAATTACCCAAAGCGAGCACTGGCGTGCAGAGTGCGAGTTACTCAATAACGAAGTGCGCAGCCTGCAAAGTATTAACACCTCTCTGGAGGCCGATCTGCGTGAAGTAACCACGCGGATGGAAGCCGCACAGCAACATGCTGACGATAAAATTCGCCAGATGATTAACAGCGAGCAGCGCCTCAGTGAGCAGTTTGAAAACCTCGCCAACCGTATTTTTGAGCACAGCAATCGCCGGGTTGATGAGCAAAACCGTCAGAGTCTGAACAGCCTGTTGTCGCCGCTACGTGAACAACTGGACGGTTTCCGCCGTCAGGTTCAGGACAGCTTCGGTAAAGAAGCACAAGAACGCCATACCCTGACCCACGAAATTCGCAATCTCCAGCAACTCAACGCGCAAATGGCCCAGGAAGCGATCAACCTGACGCGCGCGCTGAAAGGCGACAATAAAACCCAGGGCAACTGGGGCGAGGTAGTATTGACGCGGGTGCTGGAGGCTTCCGGTCTGCGTGAAGGGTATGAATATGAAACCCAGGTCAGCATCGAAAATGACGCCCGCTCGCGGATGCAGCCGGATGTCATCGTGCGGCTGCCGCAGGGAAAAGATGTGGTGATCGACGCCAAAATGACGCTGGTCGCCTATGAACGCTATTTTAACGCCGAAGACGACTACACCCGCGAAAGCGCGCTACAGGAACATATCGCGTCGGTGCGTAACCATATCCGTTTGCTGGGACGCAAAGATTATCAACAGCTGCCGGGGCTGCGAACTCTGGATTACGTGCTGATGTTTATTCCCGTTGAACCCGCTTTTTTACTGGCGCTTGACCGCCAGCCGGAGCTGATCACCGAAGCGTTGAAAAACAATATCATGCTGGTTAGCCCGACTACGCTGCTGGTGGCGTTGCGTACTATTGCCAACCTGTGGCGTTATGAGCATCAAAGCCGCAACGCCCAGCAAATCGCCGATCGTGCCAGCAAGCTGTACGACAAGATGCGTTTGTTCATCGATGACATGTCCGCGATTGGTCAAAGTCTCGACAAAGCGCAGGATAACTACCGCCAGGCAATGAAAAAACTCTCTTCAGGTCGCGGAAATGTGCTGGCGCAGGCAGAAGCGTTTCGCGGTTTAGGAGTAGAAATTAAACGCGAGATTAATCCGGATTTGGCTGAACAGGCGGTGAGCCAGGATGAAGAGTATCGACTTCGGTCGGTTCCGGAGCAGCCGAATGATGAAGCTTATCAACGCGATGATGAATATAATCAGCAGTCGCGCTAGCCCATTAGGGGTAGTTAAGCCGGGTAGAAATCTAGGGCATCGACGCCCAATCTGTTACACTTCTGGAACAATTTTTTGATGAGCAGGCATTGAGATGGTGGATAAGTCACAAGAAACGACGCACTTTGGTTTTCAGACCGTCGCGAAGGAACAAAAAGCGGATATGGTCGCCCACGTTTTCCATTCCGTGGCATCAAAATACGATGTCATGAATGATTTGATGTCATTTGGTATTCATCGTTTGTGGAAGCGATTCACGATTGATTGCAGCGGCGTACGCCGTGGGCAGACCGTGCTGGATCTGGCTGGTGGCACCGGCGACCTGACAGCGAAATTCTCCCGCCTGGTCGGAGAAACTGGCAAAGTGGTCCTTGCTGATATCAATGAATCCATGCTCAAAATGGGACGCGAGAAGCTGCGTAATATCGGTGTGATTGGCAACGTTGAGTATGTTCAGGCGAACGCTGAGGCGCTGCCGTTCCCGGATAACACCTTTGATTGCATCACCATTTCGTTTGGTCTGCGTAACGTCACCGACAAAGATAAAGCACTGCGTTCAATGTATCGCGTGCTGAAACCCGGCGGCCGCCTGCTGGTGCTTGAGTTCTCGAAGCCAATTATCGAGCCGCTGAGCAAAGCCTATGATGCATACTCCTTCCATGTGCTGCCGCGTATTGGCTCACTGGTCGCGAACGACGCCGACAGCTACCGTTATCTGGCAGAATCCATCCGTATGCATCCCGATCAGGATACCCTGAAAGCCATGATGCAGGATGCCGGATTCGAAAGTGTCGACTACTACAATCTGACGGCAGGGGTTGTGGCGCTGCATCGTGGTTATAAGTTCTGACAGGAGACCGGAAATGCCTTTTAAACCTTTAGTGACGGCAGGAATTGAAAGTCTGCTCAACACCTTCCTGTATCGCTCACCCGCGCTGAAAACAGCCCGCTCGCGTCTGCTGGGTAAAGTATTGCGCGTGGAGGTAAAAGGCTTTTCGACGTCATTGATTCTGGTGTTCAGCGAACGCCAGGTTGATGTACTGGGCGAATGGGCAGGCGATGCTGACTGCACCGTTATCGCCTACGCCAGTGTGTTGCCGAAACTTCGCGATCGCCAGCAGCTTACCGCACTGATTCGCAGTGGTGAGCTGGAAGTGCAGGGCGATATTCAGGTGGTGCAAAACTTCGTTGCGCTGGCAGATCTGGCAGAGTTCGACCCTGCGGAACTGCTGGCCCCTTATACCGGTGATATCGCCGCTGAAGGAATCAGCAAAGCCATGCGCGGAGGCGCAAAGTTCCTGCATCACGGCATTAAGCGCCAGCAACGTTATGTGGCGGAAGCCATTACTGAAGAGTGGCGTATGGCACCCGGTCCGCTTGAAGTGGCCTGGTTTGCGGAAGAGACGGCTGCCGTCGAGCGTGCTGTTGATGCCCTGACCAAACGGCTGGAAAAACTGGAGGCTAAATGACGCCAGGTGAAGTACGGCGCCTATATTTCATCATTCGCACTTTTTTAAGCTACGGACTTGATGAACTGATCCCCAAAATGCGTATCACCCTGCCGCTACGGCTATGGCGATACTCATTATTCTGGATGCCAAATCGGCATAAAGACAAACTTTTAGGTGAGCGACTACGACTGGCCCTGCAAGAACTGGGGCCGGTTTGGATCAAGTTCGGGCAAATGTTATCAACCCGCCGCGATCTTTTTCCACCGCATATTGCCGATCAGCTGGCGTTATTGCAGGACAAAGTTGCTCCGTTTGATGGCAAGCTGGCGAAGCAGCAGATTGAAGCTGCAATGGGCGGCTTGCCGGTAGAAGCGTGGTTTGACGATTTTGAAATCAAGCCGCTGGCTTCTGCTTCTATCGCCCAGGTTCATACCGCGCGATTGAAATCGAATGGTAAAGAGGTGGTGATTAAAGTCATCCGCCCGGATATTTTGCCGGTCATTAAAGCGGATCTGAAACTTATCTACCGTCTGGCTCGCTGGGTGCCGCGTTTGCTGCCGGATGGTCGCCGTCTGCGCCCAACCGAAGTGGTGCGCGAGTACGAAAAGACCTTGATTGATGAACTGAATTTGCTGCGGGAATCTGCCAACGCCATTCAGCTTCGGCGCAATTTTGAAGACAGCCCGATGCTCTACATCCCGGAAGTTTACCCTGACTATTGTAGTGAAGGGATGATGGTGATGGAGCGCATTTACGGCATTCCGGTGTCTGATGTTGCGGCGCTGGAGAAAAACGGCACTAACATGAAATTGCTGGCGGAACGCGGCGTGCAGGTGTTCTTCACTCAGGTCTTTCGCGACAGCTTTTTCCATGCCGATATGCACCCTGGCAACATCTTCGTAAGCTATGAACACCCGGAAAACCCGAAATATATCGGCATTGATTGCGGGATTGTTGGCTCGCTAAACAAAGAAGATAAACGCTATCTGGCAGAAAACTTTATCGCCTTCTTTAATCGCGACTATCGCAAAGTGGCAGAGCTACACGTCGATTCAGGCTGGGTGCCACCAGATACCAACGTTGAAGAGTTCGAATTTGCCATTCGTACGGTCTGTGAACCTATCTTTGAGAAACCGCTGGCCGAAATTTCGTTTGGACATGTACTGTTAAATCTGTTTAATACGGCGCGTCGCTTCAATATGGAAGTGCAGCCGCAACTGGTGTTACTCCAGAAAACCCTGCTCTATGTCGAAGGGGTAGGACGCCAGCTTTATCCGCAGCTCGATTTATGGAAAACAGCGAAGCCTTTCCTGGAGTCGTGGATTAAAGATCAGGTCGGTATTCCTGCGCTGGTGAGAGCATTTAAAGAAAAAGCGCCGTTCTGGGTCGAAAAAATGCCAGAACTGCCTGAATTGGTTTACGACAGTTTGCGCCAGGGCAAGTATTTACAGCACAGTGTTGATAAGATTGCCCGCGAGCTTCAGTCAAATCATGTACGTCAGGGACAATCGCGTTATTTTCTCGGAATTGGCGCTACGTTAGTATTAAGTGGCACATTCTTGTTGGTCAGCCGACCTGAGTGGGGGCTGATGCCCGGCTGGTTAATGGCAGGTGGTCTGATCGCCTGGTTTGTCGGTTGGCGCAAAACACGCTGATTTTTTCATCGCTCAAGGCGGGCCGTGTAACGTATAATGCGGCTTTGTTTAATCATCATCTACCACAGAGGAACATGTATGGGTGGTATCAGTATTTGGCAGTTATTGATTATTGCCGTCATCGTTGTACTGCTTTTTGGCACCAAAAAGCTCGGCTCCATCGGTTCCGATCTTGGTGCGTCGATCAAAGGCTTTAAAAAAGCAATGAGCGATGATGAACCAAAGCAGGATAAAACCAGTCAGGATTCTGATTTTACTGCGAAAACTATCGCCGATAAGCAGGCGGATACGAATCAGGAACAGGCTAAAACAGAAGACGCGAAGCGCCACGATAAAGAGCAGGTGTAATCCGTGTTTGATATCGGTTTTAGCGAACTGCTATTGGTGTTCATCATCGGCCTCGTCGTTCTGGGGCCGCAACGACTGCCTGTGGCGGTAAAAACGGTAGCGGGCTGGATTCGCGCGTTGCGTTCACTGGCGACAACGGTGCAGAACGAACTGATCCAGGAGTTAAAACTCCAGGAGTTTCAGGACAGTCTGAAAAAGGTTGAAAAGGCGAGCCTCACTAACCTGACGCCCGAACTGAAAGCGTCGATGGATGAACTACGCCAGGCCGCGGAGTCGATGAAGCGTTCCTACGTTGCAAACGATCCAGAAAAGGCGAGCGATGAAGCGCACACCATCCATAACCCGGTGGTGAAAGATAATGAAGCTGCGCATGAGGGCGTAACGCCTGCCGCTGCACAAACGCAGGCCAGTTCGCCGGAACAGAAGCCAGAAACCACGCCAGAGCCGGTGGTAAAACCTGCTGCGGACGCTGAACCGAAAACCGCTGCACCTTCCCCTTCGTCGAGTGATAAACCGTAAACATGTCTGTAGAAGATACTCAACCGCTTATCACGCATCTAATTGAGCTGCGTAAGCGTCTGCTGAACTGCATTATCGCGGTGATCGTGATATTCCTGTGTCTGGTCTATTTCGCCAATGACATCTATCACCTGGTATCCGCGCCATTGATCAAGCAGTTGCCGCAAGGTTCAACGATGATCGCCACCGACGTGGCCTCGCCGTTCTTTACGCCGATCAAGCTGACCTTTATGGTGTCGCTGATTCTGTCAGCGCCGGTGATTCTCTATCAGGTGTGGGCATTTATCGCCCCAGCGCTGTATAAGCATGAACGTCGCCTGGTGGTGCCGCTGCTGGTTTCCAGCTCTCTGCTGTTTTATATCGGCATGGCATTCGCCTACTTTGTGGTCTTTCCGCTGGCATTTGGCTTCCTTGCCAATACCGCGCCGGAAGGGGTGCAGGTATCCACCGACATCGCCAGCTATTTAAGCTTCGTTATGGCGCTGTTTATGGCGTTTGGTGTCTCCTTTGAAGTGCCGGTGGCAATTGTGCTGCTGTGCTGGATGGGGATTACCTCGCCAGAAGACTTACGCAAAAAACGCCCGTATGTGCTGGTTGGTGCATTCGTTGTCGGGATGTTGCTGACGCCGCCGGATGTCTTCTCGCAAACGCTATTGGCGATCCCGATGTACTGTCTGTTTGAAATCGGTGTCTTCTTCTCACGCTTTTACGTTGGTAAAGGGCGAAATCGGGAAGAGGAAAACGACGCTGAAGCAGAAAGCGAAAAAACTGAAGAATAAATTCAACGCCCGTCAGGGCGGTTGTCATATGGAGTACAGGATGTTTGATATCGGCGTTAATTTGACCAGTTCGCAATTTGCGAAAGACCGTGATGATGTTGTAGCGCGCGCTTTTGACGCGGGAGTTAATGGGCTACTCATCACCGGCACTAACCTGCGTGAAAGCCAGCAGGCGCAAAAGCTGGCGCGTCAGTATTCGTCCTGTTGGTCAACGGCGGGCGTACATCCTCACGACAGCAGCCAGTGGCAAGCTGCGACTGAAGAAGCGATTATTGAGCTGGCCGCGCAGCCAGAAGTGGTGGCGATTGGTGAATGTGGTCTCGACTTTAACCGCAACTTTTCGACGCCGGAAGAGCAGGAACGCGCTTTTGTTGCTCAGCTACGCATTGCCGCAGAATTAAACATGCCGGTATTTATGCACTGTCGCGATGCCCACGAGCGGTTTATGACATTGCTGGAGCCGTGGCTGGATAAACTGCCTGGTGCGGTTCTTCATTGCTTTACCGGCACACGCGAAGAGATGCAGGCGTGCGTGGCGCGTGGAATTTATATCGGCATTACCGGTTGGGTTTGCGATGAACGACGCGGGCTGGAGCTGCGGGAATTGTTGCCGTTGATTCCGGCGGAGAAATTGCTGATCGAAACTGATGCGCCGTATCTGCTCCCGCGCGATTTCACGCCAAAGCCATCATCCCGGCGCAACGAGCCAGCCCATCTGCACCATATTTTGCAACGTATTGCGCACTGGCGTGGAGAAGATGCCGCATGGCTGGCTGCCACCACGGATGCCAATGTCAAAACACTGTTTGGGATTGCGTTTTAGAGTTTGCGGAACTCGGTATTCTTCACACTGTGCTTAATCTCTTTATTAATAAGATTAAGCAATAGCATGGAGCGAGCCTCACCATCGGGTTCGGTGAAAATGGCCTGAAAGCCTTCGAACGCGCCTTCGGTAATAATCACCTTATCACCCGGATAAGGGGTTGCCGGATCGACAATGTCTTTCGGTTTATATACCGATAGCTGATGAATCACCGCCGATGGGACTATCGCTGGCGACGCGCCAAAGCGCACGAAGTGGCTGACACCGCGGGTCGCGTTGATAGTCGTGGTATGAATCACTTCTGGATCAAATTCGACAAACAGGTAGTTGGGAAACAATGGCTCACTGACTGCAGTACGTTTTCCACGCACGATTTTTTCCAGGGTGATCATCGGTGCCAGGCAATTCACAGCCTGTCTTTCGAGGTGTTCCTGGGCACGTTGAAGTTGCCCGCGCTTGCAGTACAGTAAATACCAGGATTGCATAATGACTCTTATCCGTTTAATCGGGGCGCAAGGATAGCAAAAGCTTTACGCTAAGTTAATTATATTCCCCGGTTTGCGTTATACCGTCAGAGTTCACGCTAATTTAACAAATTTACAGCATCGCAAAGATGAACGCCGTATAATGGGCGTAGATTAAGAGGCTACAATGGACGCCATGAAATATAACGATTTACGCGACTTCTTGACGCTGCTTGAACAGCAGGGTGAGCTAAAACGTATCACGCTCCCGGTGGATCCGCATCTGGAAATCACTGAAATTGCTGACCGCACTTTGCGTGCCGGTGGGCCTGCGCTGTTGTTCGAAAACCCTAAAGGCTACTCAATGCCGGTGCTGTGCAACCTGTTCGGTACGCCAAAGCGCGTGGCGATGGGCATGGGACAGGAAGATGTTTCGGCGCTGCGTGAAGTTGGTAAATTATTGGCGTTTCTGAAAGAGCCGGAGCCGCCAAAAGGTTTCCGCGACCTGTTTGATAAACTGCCGCAGTTTAAGCAAGTATTGAACATGCCGACAAAGCGGCTGCGTGGTGTGCCCTGCCAACAAAAAATCGTCTCTGGCGATGACGTCGATCTCAATCGCATTCCCATTATGACCTGCTGGCCGGAAGATGCCGCACCGCTGATTACCTGGGGGCTGACAGTGACGCGCGGCCCGCATAAAGAGCGGCAGAATCTGGGCATTTATCGCCAGCAGCTGATTGGTAAAAACAAACTGATTATGCGCTGGCTGTCGCATCGCGGCGGCGCGCTGGATTATCAGGAGTGGTGTGCGGCGCATCCGGGCGAACGTTTCCCGGTTTCTGTGGCGCTGGGTGCCGATCCCGCCACGATTCTCGGTGCAGTCACCCCCGTTCCGGATACACTTTCAGAGTATGCGTTTGCCGGATTGCTGCGCGGTACCAAGACCGAAGTGGTGAAGTGTATCTCCAATGACCTTGAAGTGCCCGCCAGTGCGGAGATTGTGCTGGAAGGGTATATCGAACAAGGCGAAACTGCGCCGGAAGGGCCGTATGGCGACCACACCGGTTACTATAACGAAGTCGATAGTTTCCCGGTATTTACCGTGACGCATATTACCCAGCGTGAAGATGCGATTTACCATTCCACCTATACCGGGCGTCCGCCAGATGAGCCCGCGGTACTGGGCGTGGCGTTGAACGAAGTGTTTGTACCGATTCTGCAAAAACAGTTCCCGGAAATTGTCGATTTTTACCTGCCGCCGGAAGGCTGTTCTTATCGTCTGGCGGTAGTGACGATCAAAAAACAGTACGCCGGACACGCGAAGCGCGTCATGATGGGCGTCTGGTCGTTCTTACGCCAGTTTATGTACACTAAATTTGTGATCGTTTGCGATGATGACGTCAACGCACGCGACTGGAACGATGTGATTTGGGCGATTACCACCCGTATGGACCCGGCGCGGGATACTGTTCTGGTAGAAAATACGCCTATTGATTATCTGGATTTTGCCTCGCCTGTCTCCGGGCTGGGTTCAAAAATGGGGCTGGATGCCACGAATAAATGGCCGGGGGAAACCCAGCGTGAATGGGGACGTCCCATCAAAAAAGATCCAGATGTTGTCGCGCATATTGACGCCATCTGGGATGAACTGGCTATTTTTAACAACGGTAAAAGCGCCTGATGCGCGTTTGTTTTGCCCTATTTATCGATCCGACAGAGAAAGCGCATGACAACCTTAAGCTGTAAAGTGACCTCGGTAGAAGCTATCACGGATACCGTATATCGTGTCCGCATCGTGCCAGACGCGGCCTTTTCTTTTCGTGCTGGTCAGTATTTGATGGTAGTGATGGATGAGCGCGACAAACGTCCGTTTTCAATGGCTTCGACGCCGGATGAAAAAGGGTTTATAGAGCTGCATATTGGCGCTTCTGAAATCAACCTTTACGCGAAAGCAGTCATGGACCGCATCCTCAAAGATTATCAAATCGTGGTCGATATTCCCTACGGAGAAGCGTGGCTGCGCGATGATGAAGAGCGTCCGATGATTTTGATTGCGGGCGGCACCGGGTTCTCCTATGCGCGCTCGATTTTATTGACGGCGTTGGCGCGTAATCCCAATCGCGATATCACCATTTACTGGGGTGGGCGTGAGGAGCAACATCTTTATGATCTCTCCGAGCTTGAGGCGCTTTCGCTGAAGCATCCTGGCCTGCGTGTGGTGCCGGTGGTTGAACAACCGGAAGCGGGCTGGCGTGGGCGTACTGGCACCGTGTTAACGGCGGTCTTGCAGGATCATGGTACGCTGGCAGAGCATGATATCTATATTGCCGGACGTTTTGAGATGGCGAAAATTGCTCGTGACCTGTTTTGCAGTGAGCGTAATGCGCGGGAAGATCGTCTGTTTGGCGATGCGTTTGCATTTATCTGAGATATAAAAAAAACCGCCCCTGACAGGCGGGAAGAACGGCAACTAAAACTTTATTCAGTGGCATTTAGATCTATGTCGCATCCGGCAATCGGTGCACGATGCCTGATGCGACGCTGGCGCGTCTTATCAGGCCTACATTGGTGCAGGATCGGTAGACCGGATAAGACGTTCACGCCGCATCCGGCAAGTGGTTAAACCCGCTCAAACACCGTCGCAATACCCTGACCCAGACCGATACACATCGTCGCCAGACCAAACTGAACGTCTTTGCGTTCCATCAGATTCAGCAGCGTGGTGCTGATACGCGCACCGGAACAGCCCAGCGGATGACCCAGCGCGATCGCACCACCATTGAGGTTGATCTTCTCGTCAATCTGCTCCATTAGCCCGAGATCTTTAATGCACGGCAGGATCTGCGCGGCAAAGGCTTCGTTCATCTCAAACACGCCGATATCGCTGGCAGAAAGCCCCGCTTTTTTCAGCGCCAGCTTCGAGGCCGGAACCGGGCCGTAACCCATAATCGATGGGTCACAACCAACGACCGCCATCGAACGCACACGAGCGCGCGGCTTAAGACCTAATTCATGGGCGCGGCTTTCACTCATCACCAGCATGGCAGCTGCGCCATCGGAAAGTGCAGAAGATGTGCCCGCCGTTACCGTACCGTTTACTGGATCAAACGCCGGACGCAGCGTGGCGAGGGCTTCCACGGTGGTTTCCGGTCGAATCACCTCGTCGTAATTAAACTGCTTCAGGACGCCGTCGGCATCGTGACCACCGGTCGGGATGATTTCATTTTTAAATGCGCCCGACTGCGTGGCGGCCCAGGTGCGGGCGTGTGACCGCGCGGCAAAGGCATCCTGCATTTCACGGCTGATACCGTGCATACGCGCCAGCAGGCTACGCATTAAATGAGCGGAGAGATCTTCTGCACGCACGTTACGAAAAGCACCGCCCTTCGAACGGCCCATCGGGGTGCGAATTGCATCGACAATGACAACCTGTTCCATTGTGACTCCTTAAGCCGTTTTCAGGTCGCCAACCGGACGGGCTGGCTCAACCGGAGGATAGTACGGTTCGTTATGACGCGCTTTATTACGCAGACCTTCCGGCACTTCATACAGCGGGCCGAGGTGCTGATATTGCTGTGCCATATCGAGGTATTTTGCGCTACCGAGGGTGTCCAGCCAGCGGAACGCGCCGCCGTGGAACGGAGGGAAGCCCAGGCCGTAGACCAGCGCCATATCCGCTTCCGCCGGAGTGGCGATAATGCCCTCTTCCAGACAGCGGACCACTTCGTTGACCATCGGGATCATCATGCGGGCGATAATCTCTTCTTCGCTGAAATCGCGCTTCGGCTGGCTCACTTCTGCCAGCAGGTCTTCAACGGCGGCGTCTTCTTCTTTCTTCGGCTTACCTTTGCTGTCTTCTTTATAACGCCAGAAACCGAGGCCGTTCTTCTGACCAAAGCGGTTGGCATCAAACAGCGCGTCGATGGCATCGCGGTAATCTTTCTGCATCCGCTGCGGGAAGCCTGCTGCCATGACAGCCTGAGCGTGATGCGCGGTATCAATGCCCACGACATCCAGCAGATATGCCGGACCCATAGGCCAGCCAAACTGTTTTTCCATCACTTTGTCGATCTTGCGGAAATCCGCGCCGTCGCGCAGCAGCTGGCTGAAACCGGCGAAATACGGGAACAGCACGCGGTTAACAAAGAAGCCGGGGCAGTCGTTAACCACAATCGGCGTCTTGCCCATCTTGCTCGCCCAGGCGACAACTTTCGCGATGGTTTCGTCGGAGCTTTTCTCGCCGCGAATAATTTCTACCAACGGCATCCGGTGTACCGGGTTAAAAAAGTGCATTCCGCAGAAGTTTTCCGGGCGTTCCAGCGCGTTGGCCAGTTCGCTGATAGGAATGGTTGAAGTGTTAGACGCCAGCACGGTATCCGGGCGTACTTTTTGTTCGGTTTCTGCCAGTACGGCTTTTTTCACTTTCGGGTTTTCGACAACCGCTTCTACCACAACATCCACGCGGTCAAACCCGGCGTAGTCGAGCGTTGGGTGGATCGTGGAGATCACGCCAGCCAGTTTCAGACCATCGATCTTGCCGCGTTCAAGCTGCTTGTTCAGCAGTTTCGCGGCTTCGGTCATGCCGAGGGTTAACGACTTGTCGTTGATATCTTTCATGACAACCGGTACGCCTTTCCACGCAGACTGGTAAGCAATGCCGCCACCCATGATGCCTGCGCCCAGTACAGCGGCCTGTTTCGGTGTTTCAACGTCTTTGGTGAGTTTCTTCGCTTTGCCTTTTACATATTGATCGTTAAGGAAAATGCCGACCAGTGCGCGGGCTTCGTTGGTGTGCGCCAGCGGGACAAAGCTTTTGTTTTCCAGATTTAATGCTTCTTCACGACCAAAACGGGCCGCAGCTTCAATGGTTTTTACTGCGGTGATGGGCGCCGGATAATGTTTCCCCGCCGTTTGTGCGACCATCCCTTTAACGATGGTGAAGCTCATGGTGGCTTCAATCTTGCTCAGTTTTAGTGGTTCCAGCTTCGGCTGACGTTTTGCTTTCCAGTCGAGGTCGCCGTTAATGGCCTGGCGTAAAACCGCCTTTGCGCCTTCAACCAGTTTTTCTGCTTTGACTACGCCATCCACCAGACCGATTTTCAGCGCCTGATCCGCGCCGACATCTTTACCGGCGGCAATGATTTCCAGCGCACTGTCAGCGCCCAGCATACGTGGCATACGTACAGAACCGCCAAAGCCCGGCATGATGCCCAGTTTGGTTTCCGGCAGACCGATGCGCAGATCCGGCGTCGCCAGACGATAATCGGTCGCCAGCACGCATTCGCAGCCACCACCCAGCGCATAGCCGTTGACGGCAGCAATGGTCGGCACCGGCAGATCTTCCAGGCGATTAAACACGCTATTGGCAAAGTGCAGCCACTGACTTAACTGTTCTTCAGGAACGAGGAACAGGGACAAAAATTCGGTGATATCAGCACCGACGATAAAGGCTGCTTTGTTCGAACGCAGCAGCAGCCCTTTTAGATCTGATTGCTGTTCCAGCACGCCGATGGCCTCGCCGAGGCTGGCGACGGTCGCAGTGTCGAGTTTATTAACTGAACCTGGGGCATCAAATACCAGTTCGGCAATGCCATCTTCCAGCCAGTCAAGGTACAGGGTGTCGCCTTTGTAAAGCATGTCAGTCTCCTGAATCCGCAAGGTGATCTGGTCGTACCAGATGCATCGAAGTGTGTATTTTATGTTAAAAATATGCAAATAAAAGATTAAAAAAATGCCGATCTGATCACGCTCGGCAGAAATCACGCTCTGGATGAACGATGTGCTAAGATGCGGAGACTTAAGGTCAAAAAAACAGAAGGGTAAAAAATGGAATCACTGGCCTCGCTCTATAAAAATCATATAGCTACCTTACAAGAACGGACTCGCGATGCGCTGGCGCGCTTCAAGCTGGATGCATTACTTATTCACTCCGGCGAGCTGTTCAACGTTTTTCTCGACGATCATCCCTATCCGTTTAAAGTGAACCCGCAATTCAAAGCGTGGGTGCCGGTAACTCAGGTGCCAAACTGCTGGTTGCTGGTGGATGGCGTGAACAAGCCGAAACTGTGGTTCTATCTGCCGGTTGATTACTGGCACAACGTCGAACCGCTGCCGACCTCCTTCTGGACTGAAGATGTGGAAGTGATCGCACTGCCGAAAGCCGATGGCATTGGTAGCCTGCTGCCCGCTGCGCGCGGCAATATCGGTTATATCGGTCCGGTGCCGGAACGTGCGCTGCAACTGGGTATTGAGGCCAGCAACATCAACCCGAAAGGGGTGATCGACTACCTGCATTACTACCGCTCCTTCAAAACCGAGTACGAACTGGCCTGTATGCGTGAAGCGCAGAAAATGGCGGTCAACGGTCATCGTGCGGCAGAAGAAGCGTTCCGTTCTGGCATGAGCGAGTTCGATATCAACATCGCCTATCTGACCGCGACCGGTCATCGTGATACCGACGTACCTTACAGCAACATTGTGGCGCTTAACGAACACGCTTCGGTGCTGCATTACACCAAACTGGATCATCAGGCACCGGAAGAGATGCGCAGCTTCCTGCTGGATGCCGGGGCCGAATATAACGGCTATGCGGCTGACCTGACTCGTACCTGGTCGGCAAAAAGCGACAACGACTACGCACAGCTGGTGAAAGACGTAAATGATGAACAACTTGCGCTGATCGCCACCATGAAAGCTGGCGTCAGCTATGTGGATTACCACCTCCAGTTCCATCAGCGCATCGCCAAATTGCTGCGTAAACATCAAATCATCACCGATATGAGTGAAGAAGCGATGGTCGAAAACGATCTCACCGGACCGTTTATGCCGCACGGTATCGGCCATCCGCTGGGCCTGCAGGTGCATGACGTAGCCGGTTTTATGCAGGATGATAGCGGTACACACCTCGCGGCACCGGCAAAATATCCGTACCTGCGCTGCACCCGTATTCTCCAGCCGGGCATGGTGTTAACCATCGAACCGGGTATCTACTTCATCGAATCGCTACTGGCACCGTGGCGTGAAGGGCAGTTCAGCAAGCACTTCAACTGGCAGAAAATTGAAGCACTGAAACCGTTCAGCGGCATTCGTATCGAAGACAACGTGGTGATCCACGAAAATAACGTGGAAAACATGACCCGGGATCTGAAACTGGCGTGATGGAAAGCTGGTTAATTCCTGCGGCACCGGTCACGGTCGTTGAAGAGATCAAAAAGAGCCGCTTCATAACGATGTTGGCGCATACCGATGGCGTTGAGGCGGCGAAAGCGTTTGTTGAATCGGTGCGGGCAGAACACCCCGATGCCCGCCACCATTGCGTGGCGTGGGTGGCGGGTGCGCCGGATGATTCTCAACAGCTGGGTTTCTCTGACGACGGGGAGCCGGCGGGAACGGCAGGTAAACCGATGCTCGCCCAGCTAATGGGCAGCGGCGTCGGGGAAATTACCGCTGTGGTAGTGCGCTACTACGGCGGCATATTGCTTGGCACCGGTGGGTTAGTGAAAGCGTATGGCGGCGGCGTGAATCAGGCGCTGCGCCAGCTAACGACCCAACGCAAGACGCCATTAACCGAATATACTTTGCAATGTGAATATAGTCAGTTAACCGGCATTGAAGCGTTGCTGGGGCAGTGTGACGGCAAAATTATCAACAGTGATTATCAGGCATTCGTTCTGCTGCGGGTGGCGCTTCCGGCGGCGAAAGTGGCTGAATTTTCCGCAAAGCTGGCGGATTTTAGCCGTGGTTCATTGCAATTGTTAGCGATTGAAGAATAATCCCCACTTCGTTTTGCAGAACTAAGGAAGCGGCAGAGATGCATTTTCGCGCCATTACCCGAATCGTTGGACTACTGGTCATCTTATTTTCAGGGACCATGATTATCCCTGGGCTGGTAGCACTCATCTACCGGGATGGAGCGGGCCGCGCTTTTACCCAGACCTTTTTTGTCGCCCTCGCCATTGGCTCTATGCTGTGGTGGCCGAACCGCAAAGAGAAGGGCGAACTGAAATCCCGTGAGGGGTTTCTGATAGTGGTGCTGTTTTGGACCGTGCTGGGTAGTGTCGGTGCGCTCCCTTTTATCTTCTCGGAAAGCCCGAACCTCACGATTACCGATGCGTTTTTTGAATCTTTCTCTGGCCTGACCACCACCGGGGCCACTACGCTGGTGGGGCTGGATTCGCTCCCTCATGCCATCCTCTTTTATCGCCAGATGCTGCAATGGTTTGGCGGGATGGGGATCATCGTGTTAGCGGTTGCGATACTGCCTATCCTCGGCGTGGGTGGGATGCAGCTCTATCGCGCAGAAATGCCCGGCCCGCTGAAAGATAACAAAATGCGCCCGCGAATTGCGGAAACGGCGAAAACCCTGTGGTTGATTTATGTCTTGCTGACCGTCGCCTGTGCGCTGGCGTTGTGGTTTGCCGGAATGGATGCCTTTGATGCCATCGGCCATAGCTTTGCGACTATCGCTATTGGCGGCTTCTCGACACATGATGCCAGTATCGGTTATTTCGACAGTCCGACTATTAACACTATCATTGCTATCTTCCTGCTGATCTCCGGTTGTAACTACGGTCTGCACTTTTCACTGTTAAGTGGGCGTAGTCTGAAGGTTTATTGGCGCGATCCGGAATTTCGCATGTTTATCGGCGTACAGTTTACGCTGGTGGTTATTTGTACACTCGTACTGTGGTTTCATAATGTCTACAGTTCGGCGCTGATGACAATTAACCAGGCGTTTTTCCAGGTGGTATCGATGGCGACAACCGCCGGGTTTACGACTGACAGCATTGCCCGCTGGCCGCTCTTTTTGCCGGTACTGCTTTTATGTTCAGCTTTTATCGGCGGTTGCGCCGGGTCAACGGGCGGTGGCCTGAAAGTGATCCGCATCCTGCTGCTGTTTAAGCAGGGGAACCGTGAGCTGAAACGACTGGTGCATCCGAACGCCGTCTATAGCATTAAGCTGGGGAATCGCGCACTGCCGGAACGTATCCTCGAAGCCGTTTGGGGATTTTTCTCCGCCTATGCATTGGTGTTTATTGTCAGTATGCTGGCGATTATCGCCACGGGCGTGGATGATTTTTCTGCCTTTGCCTCAGTTGTTGCGACATTGAATAACCTGGGGCCAGGGCTTGGCGTGGTTGCTGATAACTTTACCAGTATGAACCCGGTGGCTAAATGGATCCTGATTGCCAACATGCTGTTTGGTCGTCTCGAGGTCTTTACATTGCTGGTGCTCTTTACCCCGACTTTCTGGCGTGAATGATGGAGTAATACGTGAAAACATTAATTCTTTTCTCAACAAGGGACGGACAAACGCGCGAGATTGCCTCCTACCTGGCTTCGGAACTGAAAGAACTGGGGATCCAGACGGATGTCGCCAATGTGCACCGCATTGAAGAACCACAATGGGAAAACTATGACCGTGTGGTCATTGGTGCTTCTATTCGCTATGGTCACTACCACTCTGCGTTCCAGGAATTTGTCAAAAAACATGCGACGCGACTGAATTCGATGCCGAGCGCCTTTTATTCCGTAAACCTGGTGGCGCGCAAACCGGAGAAGCGTACTCCACAGACCAACAGCTACGCGCGCAAGTTTCTGATGAGTTCACAATGGCGTCCCGATCGCTGCGCGGTCATTGCCGGGGCGCTGCGTTACCCACGTTATCGCTGGTACGACCGTTTTATGATTAAGCTGATTATGAAGATGTCAGGCGGTGAAACGGATACGCGCAAAGAAGTTGTCTATACCGATTGGGAGCAGGTGGCGAATTTCGCCCGAGAAATCGCCCAGTTAACCAACAAACCGACGCTGAAATAAGCATAAAGAATAAAAAATGCGCGGTCAGAAAATTATTTTAAATTTCCTCTTGTCAGGCCGGAATAACTCCCTATAATGCGCCACCACTGACACGGAACAACGGCAAACACGCCGCCGGGTCAGCGGGGTTCTCCTGAGAATTCCGACAGAGAAAGCAAAAATAAATGCTTGACTCTGTAGCGGGAAAGCGTATTATGCACACCCCGCGCCGCTGAGAAAAAGCGAAGCGGCACTGCTCTTTAACAATTTATCAGACAATCTGTGTGGGCACTCGAAGATACGGATTCTTAACGTCGCAAGACGAAAAATGAATACCAAGTCTCAAGAGTGAACACGTAATTCATTACGAAGTTTAATTCTTTGAGCATC